>NZ_PNDJ01000120.1:0-530 GCF_005887255.1 Pseudoalteromonas sp. S1609
CGCGATTAAATCGCCCCTAGTTTGAACAGACCTTAATCCGCAAAGATCAACAGGCCCTAGTTAACAGCTGTATTTACACAGTTTAGTCAGGATATTTAAAAACATGTAATATAATCTTCCATTTAATCGCCGAAAAACGTAGCAATAAGGTCATTAGCATACTCAGAATCATTGCCACTTCCACCGTTAACGATAGGTTGATACTTAAGGTATAGACAATGCCACCAGCAATACAGGTAATAGCATACAGCTCACCTTTAAGCAGCATTGGAATATCGCGGGCAAGCACGTCGCGAATAAGCCCACCAAAACAGGGGGTTATTACAGCCATAATCACAACCGTCATATCTGGCATACCAGCCAATTGCGCTTTTTGCGCTCCCATGACCGCAAAAAAGGCTAAGCCAAACGCGTCAGCGGTTTGCAATACATAGTATGGAATGGATTTTTGCTTATTGATCAGTCGTGTAGTAACCAGAACCGCCACCAAAATAGCGTAGAAGTAGCTTTGGTCGTGTAACCAAAATACG
>NZ_PNDJ01000121.1:0-4522 GCF_005887255.1 Pseudoalteromonas sp. S1609
CGCGCCCCCCCGCACCCCCCCCCCCCCCCCACCGCCCCCCCGCCGCTTGTTCTGCGCGAAGACGCCGTAGGTCTAAACGTTCATTTTCAGCTTGCTCTGCTGCAATGCGCTGTTGCTCTAAACGCTCATTCTCAGCTTGTTCAGCCGCAATGCGTTGTTGTTCTAGGCGATCATTCTCAGCTTTTTCAGCTGCTATACGCTCTTGCTCTAACAACATTTGCGCTTCTTGTTCTGCTAAACGTTGAGCTTGCTCTTGTCTTTGCTGCTCGGCATCTGCCTGTTGTTTAGCCAATAGCTCAGCGTTAGCTTGTTCAATCGCTTGTTTTTCTGCTGCCGCAGCGCGTTGTGCTTGCGCCTGTTTTTCTTGCTCTAAACGCTCTGTCTCTGCTTTTTCGGCAGCTATTTGTTGTTCGGCTTTTTCAGCTTGCTCTTGCGCTAAACGTTCTGCTTCAGCTTGTTCAGCTGCAATTCGGGCTTGTTCTAAACGTTCGGCTTCAGCTTGCAAACGCTCTGCCTCGGCCTTCTCTGCTGCTAAGCGCTCCTGTTCGGCTTTTTCTGCCTGCTCGTTTGCTAATGCTTGTTGTTTATCAGCTTCTGCTTGTTTTTTATCTGACTTGCCAAAACCGAGCCACGACATGAATTTACTTTTTTTTGCCATACTTGCTAATAACCACTTATAAAAATCTGATAAACTAACGATAATGATAGCGTGCTTTTAAGCCTAAATAATTGCTTTTTAGCAACACGTTATCCTCGAGGGTGCATAATAGTAACACTTTTAGCGCAGTTGAAAAATGACACGCCGTGATATGATTGCAATATTATCTGAGCTAGATCATAGATACCAATTTTTAGTGAGTTAAATGAGAAAAAAAATCACACCAAATAACACCACCCATAAATCAGTCGATGGCGTTATTAGAATCATTAGCGGCCAATTTCGCGGTCGTAAACTGCCAGTAAAAGACGTTCAAGGCTTGCGCCCTACAACCGACAGAATAAAAGAAACAGTATTTAATTGGTTAATGCACGATACCCGAGATGCACGCACTCTCGATTGCTTTGCCGGCTCTGGTGGTTTAGGATTTGAAGCGCTATCTCGCTTTGCTAAAAACACCACATTTTTAGAGCTTGATCCGCTAGCAGCAAAACAGCTAACGCAAAATATTGCCACTCTTAATGCACAAAATGCACAGGTACTTAATACTAATACTTTGACCTTTCTTGAAAGCAAAAACACCAATGACACATTTAATTTAGTTTTTATTGACCCGCCATTTCGCAAAAATTTAGCCCAATCATGCTGTGATTTATTAGAAAATAATCAATGGCTCGACCCTGACGCACTAATATATGTTGAAGTAGAAACGGAGTTAAGCTCGTTTAAAGCACCTAGTAACTGGTTGTTAATAAAAGAGAAAAAAGCTGGGCAAGTTTTTTGCAGGCTATACCAACGGCATATAAATTAACACTGTTTTAGCGGTCGGGTTTCTGTTAATATTATCCTTTACATGTGGTGTTGCTTCGGATTACAATACCGCACCATTTTTGAACCACTTGATCAATGTTTGATCAACTTGAGCAACGCTCATAATTTAGGTAGGTGAATTTTTAATGCCAGTAATTAAAGTAAGAGAGAACGAACCGTTTGACGTAGCACTTCGTCGCTTCAAGCGTTCATGTGAAAAAGCAGGTATCCTTTCAGAAGTTCGTCGTCGCGAGCACTATGAAAAACCAACAGCTGAGCGTAAGCGTAAAAAAGCAGCTGCTGTTAAACGTCACATGAAAAAACTTTCTCGTGATAACGCTCGTCGCGTTAAATTATACTAATATATTAGGTCTTGTATAAATGAGCCTTTTAATAACGCTAAAAGATGCGCAAAAAGATGCGATGAGAGCTAAAGACAAACAACGTCTTAATCCTATTCGCATGGTACTTGCTGCAATCAAGCAACGTGAAATTGACGAGCAAATAACACTAGACGACGCAGGTATTACCTCCGTTATAGTGAAGCTTGTTAAACAACGTCGCGACTCTTACACTCAGTACAAAGATGCTGGGCGTGATGATTTAGCTGAAATTGAAGCCAATGAGATTACAGCACTTGAAGCTTTTTTACCTCAACAATTGAGTGAAGAAGAAATCATTGCTCTCATTGACGCGGCTATTGCTGATACTAACGCAGCAGGTATGCAAGACATGGGTAAAGTAATGGGTATAATCAAAAGCAAAGCCGAAGGTCGTGCCGATATGGGCAAAATCTCAGGTTTAATTAAGCAACGATTAACTGCCTAATACTCCCACATACATTAAGTATGATTGAAGTAAACCGAGCCTTGAGCTCGGTTTCTTCGTTTAGAGCACTTCAAAAAAATATGCATTTGTGTTCCAATCTCTGCGTATTATAATTCGCTTTTAACACTTTTATATTTACCTTAGGGCTGTACTTTAAACAATGGCTGGAAAGATCCCACGCAACTTTATCGATGATTTATTGGCACGAACCGATATTGTCGACCTGATTGACTCAAAGGTAGGGTTGAAAAAAGCGGGCAAAGACTATCAAGCTTGCTGTCCTTTTCACAATGAAAAATCGCCTTCGTTTACTGTATCGCAAGATAAACAGTTTTATCATTGCTTTGGCTGTGGCGCTAACGGCAATGCTATTTCTTTTGTTATGGAATATGACAAACTTGAGTTTGTTGATGCAATTGAAGAGCTAGCCAGTTTACTTAACCTAGATGTTCCTCGCGAACAAGGAAGTAGTAATGGCCCAGAACGCACCGCAGCACAAAAACGTTCAGACTACGATTTAATGCTCCATGCAGCGCGTTTTTATCAACACCAGTTAAAACATCATAGTAATTCTGAAACAGTAATAGACTATGTAAAAGGTCGCGGCTTAAGCGGCGCAACAGTTAAAAAGTTTATGATGGGCTATGCGCCCAGCGAATGGGAAGGCCTCTGCCAACAGCTTGGACGTAATCAAGAACAAAAAGAGCAATTAGTTGAGCTGAAGCTCGCATCTGAAAAAACGCCAGGTAAGCAATTCGATTTTTTCCGTGATCGTTTAATGTTTCCTATTCGTGATAAACGCGGTCGCGTAATTGCTTTTGGTGGCCGTGTAATGCAAGCAGATCAGGGGCCAAAATATTTAAACTCTCCTGAAACACGAATATTCCACAAAGGCTTTGAACTTTATGGCCTTTATGAAGCAAAACAAGCACATAAAAAACTCGATCATATACTTATAGTCGAAGGTTATATGGACGTCGTTGCGCTGGCTGAACAAGGAATAGAATACGCAGTTGCCGCACTCGGCACAGCGACAACCAGCGAGCATATGCACACCTTATTTAGAACCACTGACAAAGTTATTTGTTGCTACGACGGTGACCGTGCAGGTAAAGATGCCGCGTGGCGTGCACTGGAAAATGCACTTCCTTACTTAAACGATGGCAAAGCACTGCATTTTGTATTTTTACCCGATGGTGAAGACCCTGATTCACTCGTTCAACAAGAAGGTAAAGAGGCTTTTGAGCAACGCCTTGAAAACGCCGATGACTTCACTAAAGTGCTGTTTAATAAACTAAGTAAAGAGATTGATTTAACGCTTGATTCCGGTAAAGCTAAGCTACTTAGTGCAGCATTGCCATTAATTGAAAAGATCCCGAGTGAGTTCTATCAAGAAAATATCCTAGAGCAGTTAGGCCGATTAATTGGTCGCACCCGTGAGCAACTTAATAATCACTTAAAAACGCCAAAACAACAGCAAGCAATTGAACGCAAATTTAAAATTACCCCCATGCGCCAAGCGATAGGTATTTTAATTCAGCATCCTAATTTGGCGAAAAGCGTGCCCTACCTGCCTGATTTAGCACAAATGAATATTGCAGGAATCGGCTTGTTATTACGCCTACAACATCAAGCGTTACAAAAAGATGGCATTACCACTGCACAAATTCTCGAATCATTTAGAGATACTGATGACTATGAGCCACTAACTAAGTTAGCGACATGGCAACATCAAATAAATGAAGAGCGTTTAGAGACTGTTTTTCAAAATACTTTTAAATTTATTGAAGATCAGTGTTTAAATTATCGACTAGAGACCCTATTAATAAAAGACAAGACACAGGGCTTAAATAGCGATGAACGACTAGAATGTCATTTGCTAATGACAGCGTTAAAAACGACTAACAGTTAGGGTCTGTTTATCTTTCGAGGTTAAGTTTACAGCAGTGTGTTTGGTATTTAGACAAGGCAGAGCCTATGTAGTGTGGTTATTCCACATAAATAGGCGATAACACAGCATAAATGCCAAACACGCGCTGCCCTTTGGGTTCGACCCAAAGGAGGTTTACTCTTTGTTGCTCGGTTTTTACTTAGCCCACTAGGTTACAAACCTCACGCCGCGATTAAACCACCCCTGGATTGAATAAACTTTAATCCGCAAAACCAACAGACCCTAGGTGTTCATAAAAATTATTGGTAATGATAAGTTTTCAATTCGTTGAGATG
>NZ_PNDJ01000122.1:0-537 GCF_005887255.1 Pseudoalteromonas sp. S1609
GGGCTGAGCAGATCACTAAACTTGCTAGTGTGTGGGGCTTGTTAGGGCTCTCATGTGTTGGCGCCATTGCATATTTATACGCAGATTCATTAGTTGCATTTTTTATTCCTGACGATAATGACGTTATTACTAATGGGGCGCAGTTTATTCAAGTAATGTGCTTAAGTTGGGGTGGAATAGGGGTGCAACTTTGTATTGTTGCTGCTTTTCGTGCCTCAGGTAATATGCTCAATGCAATGGTTATCGCGTTATTATCACAATGTGTAGTGCAGTTCCCTGCCGCTTATATTCTTTCTAATCATACTGAGCTTGGCGATCAAGGCATTTGGTATTCTTTTGCAATTACTAACATAACCATCGCATTGATAGCATTTGCATGGTTTATGCGTGGCTCTTGGAAAAAAACCAAGTTAACTAAAGAAGATAAGCACATAGTACAGGTTACACGAGAAACATTAATAGAAGAGGGCGCGCATTAGCTAGTAAATTCATAATGCAGTCATAAAAAGTCGTTGTAATAAATACACTGCTAAAAAG
>NZ_PNDJ01000123.1:0-254 GCF_005887255.1 Pseudoalteromonas sp. S1609
TTCGGGGTTCGGGGTTCGGCAGAATTGTGCTTGGTAGTTTATTTATAAAAAAGCAAAGAAAGGCTGTGTTTTTTTGCTCATTTGCACTCATTCTTTGCTCTTTGTGCAAATAACTTTTAAGTGATTTATTTACCACTGAAGGTTATGAGGCGCTGCATTTTACCCGCGACTCGCAGCTCGAAGTCCGTTGTCTTCTCATTTACTCTCATTCGCTTCTCTGTGTTCAAATAGCTTTTAGTGAATTATGCACAAAG
>NZ_PNDJ01000124.1:0-343 GCF_005887255.1 Pseudoalteromonas sp. S1609
CTTAATATTTTAGTTAGCTACAATGTTGACTTGAAAGGAATTGAAGTCGACTCAGTTAATTGTCGTATGTATGTGAGCTTTCCTGAAATTGAATTTGAACAATTTCAAAAAATTATGCCTTCAATTCGATTGATTGATGGTGTTCATGATGTACGTACCACCGCGTTTTTACCTTCTGAACGTGAGCACAATGAATTAAACACCTTATTAAGAGCACTGCCAGATGGTGTTATATCTATTGATGCTAAAGGCTGGGTGCGTTTGTGTAACGACGCGGCGTGTAAAGACTTACAGCTAACAGAAAAAGAAGTCATTGGCGCCAATATCAATAATTTACTTAAAG
>NZ_PNDJ01000125.1:0-313 GCF_005887255.1 Pseudoalteromonas sp. S1609
GCTTCAAGTTGCGCCATTTTACGCGCTTCGCGTACAACACGACGCATCGCCGTACTAAAATTGTGAATTGTCGCAAAGCTTTCTTGGCCATAGCGTCTAAACGCACTCACTTGCTGACCTAGGCGGCTTTGCGATTTTATATTAATTACCGCACCCGCTAACACATCCCCCTCACTGCCTTGTGGTACAGCAATAGGTAAAATATCGGCAATAAAGTCTTCACCTGCCACTTCTACACGGGTAGTTTGCCCAAGTACTTCTTTGCCTTCTAACCAACGGGTAAAATTAAAACCTTTAAGTAAATTATTGATAT
>NZ_PNDJ01000126.1:0-344 GCF_005887255.1 Pseudoalteromonas sp. S1609
CAGATGCAGTGCATTTATTCACGCGTTTTTATTTCATTTTAAGTATTGCGATTTTACTTTTTACCTCCCTTGAGGTGCTCAACATTCCATTAACCGCATTTGCCTTTGTATCGGGTGCCATTGCCATCGGTGTGGGGTTCGGTGCACAAAATATTATTAATAACTTTATTAGTGGCTGGATATTAATGTGGGAGCGGCCAATCCGTATTGGCGACTTTTTAGAGGTTGGCACTGCTAAGGGGGTGGTTGAAACCATTAATACTCGCTCTACTCGTATTCGCAGGAACGACGGTGTTCATATGCTGATACCCAATAGCCAGTTATTAGAAAACACAGTTACCAAC
>NZ_PNDJ01000127.1:0-363 GCF_005887255.1 Pseudoalteromonas sp. S1609
TTAATTTTAGCAACTAAACAACCAGAAAGCGGACATATGTCCTTACATTGAGTTGTTAAAAAATATAGCAAAATAACGCGACACTTTTTAAATACTACTTTTTCACTAATGAGCGTTTAAGAACAATTTCACCATCAATATGAAGATCTCGCTGCGGGAATGCAATCACCACATCGTGTTGGTCAAACACTTCATAAATCCTAAAACGAATATCACTGCGGACTTGTCTTAATCGAGTTTCTGATTCAGCGCAGACCCAAAAAATAGCATTAAAAACTAGCGAGCTATCTGCAAAATCATCAAACAATACGGTTGATTGAGGCGTTGCCAATATTGCCTCATGCTCACCTAATACTTGCTGAA
>NZ_PNDJ01000128.1:0-281 GCF_005887255.1 Pseudoalteromonas sp. S1609
AAACACGTCCGTGTGTAGGCATCGCTTAACGCGCATTGCCTAAAGGGATCTAGGTACTTGGAATTTGTCGGGAACAAAATTCCGCCATGCGCTGTTATTACTCATCATTAATTCAATTTCTGGTGTGATCACGGGAAAGTTGTTTAGTAGTGTCCTTTAAATTTTACCGTGGGCGTACAGTTTGCTGACGTGATAAGCGCTACTTTTATTATCTTTTTAAAAACGATGTTTTTTACATGGGTTGTTTATCCATGTTTTATCGTCTTTAGTCAGCTGCTGAG
>NZ_PNDJ01000129.1:0-457 GCF_005887255.1 Pseudoalteromonas sp. S1609
ACGCTGATTTTTTTATTTTTACTAAACAGGAGCTTTATTCAAAATCACGAGCACTGTGGCGCTCTGCGAGTTGTTCATCTTCTGCTCCCCAAGTACGGTTAACGCGACGGCCTCGTTTTACACCTGGGCGCGCTGCTATTTGCTTAGCCCAACGAACCACATGGGTATAAGATCCGACATCTAAAAACTCGGCGGCGTCGTATAAGTCGCCTAATACCAGTGAGCCATACCAAGGCCATATGGCAATGTCGGCAATGGAATATTCACTGCCTGCCATGTATTCGTTGTCACTTAAATGGCGGTTTAGTACATCTAGCTGACGCTTAGTTTCCATGGTGAAACGGTCAATCGGGTATTGCATTTTGGTTGGCGCATAGCTGTAAAAGTGACCAAAGCCGCCACCTAAATAAGGCGCCGATCCCATTTGCCAAAACAGCCAATTACGACATTGTTTGGT
>NZ_PNDJ01000130.1:0-1762 GCF_005887255.1 Pseudoalteromonas sp. S1609
GTGGGCAGGACGCGGACCTTTTGCTCGGGTATGACTTGGTCTAACTAGGATTTAAGCCAGTAGAATAACGCATGATCAGTTATCGAGCCCACTAGGTTACAAACCTCGCGCCGCGATTAAATCGCCCCTAGTTTGAACAAGTTTTAATCCGTAAAGGTCAACAGACCCTGATCAAGGAGAGTGAAGTGAATAAAATATCGAATGTAACCGTTGTTATGGCAGCAGCCTGTTTAAGCATCGGCTTAATTGCATTGGGCTTTATTATAAAAGGAGCCGCGCTTGATATTAAAGGTATGGAGCGCACTGTTCAGGTCAAAGGCTTAGCAGAGCGTGAAGTGGTCGCTGATACTGTTATTTGGCCGCTGCAGTTTAATGACGCCGATAACAACCTTGAAAAGCTTGTTGAGCGAGTTGAGCAAAAAAACGATGCCGTAATTGCCTTTTTAAAGCTACATGGCTTTGACGATGAGGAAATATCGACAGGCACTCAATCTATTATTGATAAGCAAGCGCGTGAATACGCGAACGACAATCAAAAGTTTAGATACGTTATTAGCTCAAATATTATTGTTTACTCTAATGCCCCTGATAAAGTTAAAAACGCACTGAGTAAAGTGAGTCAGTTAGCTAAACAAAATATAGCCATAGTGCAAGATAACTATCAAACTCGTATTGAATATATTTTTACTGGGCTTAACGATATAAAGCCAGCCATGGTGCAAGAAGCCACAGAAAAAGCTCGTGAAGTAGCAAATAAATTTGCGAAAGATTCAAACTCCCTTTTAGGTAAAATTAAAACCGCACGCCAAGGGCAGTTTAGTATTAGCGATCGGGATTCAAACACACCGCAAATTAAAAATGTACGCGTGGTTACTAGCGTAGAATATTACTTATCAGATTAGTGCCGCTACTTGTTCAGTAGAGCGCTGTAAATATGCGGCGCTTAATAGCAAGGTAATTTCGCTTGGAGGGTCGTTTTTTAATGCCTCAAGCAATTGTAATTTTGCTCTAGGATTTTGTTTTTGTTCTATTTCCATTAATGCCAGTAAGGCTGAGAATTCATGCTTTACCGGAATGTTAGGCTTATGTGCATAAACGATATAGCTGGCCACAGGAGTGAGCCCGTACTGATTGATTTGCGCCAATGCATGCAGTAACTCTTCATTAGATTCAAATAACATTAACGAGCGAACATAGTTAAAAGGCAATTGACTCGGCGCTGCGTGCTTGAACACATTATGTAACACGTTATTGCCATGGCTATCTGTACTAATAAAGCCTTTATTTAATTTAAGCACAGGAGTAAAAAAGCTCAGTGCATCTAAACTGGTTAGCTGTTCAATAAACGGCGCTGGTGGCGTATTGCTCGCTAAAATTCGCACGGCAATGTTTTGCATAAAATCGTATTTAATACTCATGCGTAACGCGCTTTCAAACAGGTAATTAAGCTGCATCACTTTTTGAGCGTCAGTAAGCTTTTTAAAGTCGTTATCAAGCTCATCAAACTGTTGTTGTTTAATACGCGCATTGAGTAGCTGTATGCTTAGATCCATTCTGTTCTCCTTGAATACCTACTTTATCCTAGCTTAATTTTTTGCTTTATAAAACAAAAGGCCGCAATTGCGACCTTTTATATGTTTAAGTAGTTACTAGGGTCTGTTTACCTTTGTGGATTAAAATTTGTTCAAACTAGTGGCGGTTTAATCGCGGCGCGAGGTTTGTAACCTAGTGGGCTAAGTAAAAACCGAGCAACAAAGAGTAA
>NZ_PNDJ01000131.1:0-206 GCF_005887255.1 Pseudoalteromonas sp. S1609
TTTAAATACAAAAGATGCTGATGGCAATGCATTGGTTGCGGGTAAAAAAGTTACCGGCTTTAGTAACACTGAAGAAGCCGCTGTACAATTAACAGATGTAGTGCCATTTTTAGTCGAAGACGAGCTAATCAAAAAAGGTGGTGACTATCAAAAAACCGACGACTGGGGCGTTCTTGCGCTTGAAGACGGTTTAGTGATCACCGGTC
>NZ_PNDJ01000132.1:0-350 GCF_005887255.1 Pseudoalteromonas sp. S1609
CACTTCTCTGTGTTTAAACAAGAAATTAGACTTTAGATGTCAGATTAAAATACGCGAGGTAAACTTTCGCCTACTGATATGGTTACCTTCTAAATTTACTTTAGGCGGGGCTTTATGCCGTGCAAGGTCATTAATTAAAAAATATTTACCACCGAGAACACTGAGTTTACAGAGAAATGCTTAAAAAATACCAATCCACCTCTGTGTAGCGCAAAGCGCCTCGGAACCCTCTGTGGTGAAAAATTGTTTTTAGCAGTAAGTGCCTTTCGTAGCAGCGATTTTATATCGCGTCAGGTCTAGGATATTAAACACAAATGCGCGAGGTAAACTCCCGCCTACTGATATGGTTA
>NZ_PNDJ01000133.1:0-319 GCF_005887255.1 Pseudoalteromonas sp. S1609
ATCCCGTTAGCGGCTTATACACTTACTTTTTCTGTGTTATATACATGGTTATGTCTGCGGTAAAAACCAGTTCGTTACGCGTATTGTAAAGCTTTACCGGTACGACTAAATCTTCTTTATCAATCCATTGATGAGGCAAGTCAATCTCAGCGATAGCAGTAACGTCTGTGTCTACCTTAGCCAGGTACTGTACTGTCATTCCCTTAGGGATCCAACGATGGGTTTTATAAGGTACCGTTGCATCAACCATCACCCCCGCACACAGCTCAGCCAAATTACATTGTGCGATAGCGTGAATAGTGCCAATGTGATTGTGTAC
>NZ_PNDJ01000134.1:0-435 GCF_005887255.1 Pseudoalteromonas sp. S1609
TGCCGAAGATAAAGTGCAAGTTTACAAAAACTGGTTGGGCCTAATGCAGGGCAACTTGGTTGAAACGTTTAGAAAAGGCGACAAAATGGTCGACCGTACGTTACAAGCCGATCGCCAATATACAGGTCTTGATGGCCAAAAACTGACCCTAAAAGGGCGCAGTATGATGTTTGTGCGTAACGTTGGGCATTTAATGACAAACCCTGCTATTACCGATGTAAGTGGTAATGATGTGTTTGAAGGAATTATGGATGCCATGTTCACCGCAACAGCCGCACTGCACGATTTAAACACTAAAAATGCCATTCAAAACTCAACCGCACAAAGTATTAATATTGTAAAACCAAAAATGCACGGCCCTGATGAAGTAGCATTTGCTAACACTTTATTTGGCATGGTTGAAGAGGCGCTGAGCTTGCCTAAAAACACCCTAAA
>NZ_PNDJ01000135.1:0-789 GCF_005887255.1 Pseudoalteromonas sp. S1609
CAGGGCGGAGTCCAGCCTGTCTCGATCTTTATGTCCATCAACAACCTTAGCCATTTTTGCCATCACTTTTTGTACTTGCTCTTTACTGCACACGCCATGATGCAGCCAGTTGGCGATATGCTGGCTTGAAATACGTAAGGTCGCTCTATCTTCCATTAAGCCAATATGGTTAATGTCAGGCACTTTAGAACAGCCTATTCCTTGGTCAATCCAACGTACAACGTAACCTAAAATACCTTGCGCGTTATTTTCAAGCTCACTTTGAATATCTTCTTTTGACAGCGTTTCTGGGTTTGCCATTAGCGGGGGTGTTAATAAGCTTTCTAGGCTTGCTATTTGGCGCGTGGCAATGCTTTGCTGCAGGCTAAATACATCCACATCATGGTAATGCATTGCGTGTAATGTGGCGGCGGTAGGGGAGGGCACCCAAGCGGTATTCGCACCTGATTGAGGATGCGCTATTTTTTGCTCCATCATCATCGCCATTTTATCGGGCATTGCCCACATACCTTTACCAATTTGCGCTTTATGGCTTAAGCCACAAGCTAGGCCAATATCAACGTTACGATCTTCATAAGCGCTGATCCAAGGCTGTGCTTTAATAGCCGCTTTAGGCAGTACCACACCCGCTTGCATAGAGGTATGAATTTCATCACCGGTGCGGTCTAAAAAGCCGGTGTTAATAAATACAACACGCTCTTTAGCAGCATGAATACAGGCTTTTAAGTTAGCAGATGTACGACGCTCTTCGTCCATAATACCCATTTTTAGGGTGTTTTTAGGCAAGCT
>NZ_PNDJ01000136.1:0-433 GCF_005887255.1 Pseudoalteromonas sp. S1609
AATCAAGCACGTCAATTTGCTGGTTGAACACAAGGATTTATGGATCGCCAACTTTGCGAGTAAGTAGGATGTGCTCACGATTTGGGGGCATAGCGCCAGCAGTCGCAGCAACTACGAAGAAAGCGCCGTCCATTTGAGCAGCACCAGTGATCATGTTTTTAACATAATCGGCGTGACCAGGACAATCTACGTGTGCGTAGTGACGAGTAGGTGTATCGTACTCAACGTGAGAAGTTGAGATTGTGATACCACGCTCGCGCTCTTCTGGAGCGTTATCGATTGATGCGAAATCTTTAGCAACACCGCCGTATACTTTTGCAAGTACGTTAGTGATTGCTGCAGTTAGTGTAGTTTTACCGTGGTCACCGTGGCCGATTGTACCAACGTTTACGTGCGGTTTTCCGCGTTCAAACTTTTCTTTTGCCTTCTTAAA
>NZ_PNDJ01000137.1:0-750 GCF_005887255.1 Pseudoalteromonas sp. S1609
CGAGCGCGGTAAAGGCTATCAAAAAGGGATCTCTAGCCCGAGCTTGAGCCGCACGCATTGCTCTAGGCTTTCGCCCTATTTAGCTTGGGGCAATATTAGTCTTAGGCAGGTGTATCAAATGGCGATAGACGCATACCATTCAACCCATCCCGATAAAAAAGGCTGGAAGCGTCCGCTTGCAGGGTTTATCTCTCGCCTGCATTGGCATTGCCATTTTATGCAAAAGTTTGAAAGCGAATGCAGCATGGAATTTAAAGCCTTAAATCCGGGTTACCATGCATTTCCGTATCGTGATGACGCTAAGGTTACTAGCGATATTGAACGCTGGGCACAGGGGCAAACCGGTATTCCTATTATTGATGCCTGCATGCGCTGTTTAAAAGCCACCGGTTATATTAACTTTAGAATGCGCGCTATGCTGGTGAGCTTTGTAACCCATCATTTAAACATCAGCTGGCAACAGGCAAGTTTTCCGCTGGCTAATTACTTTTTAGACTTTGAGCCAGGTATTCATTATCCGCAAATACAAATGCAGGCATCGGTTACTGGCATTAATACTATTCGCCATTACAACCCCATTAAACAATCTGAAGATCAAGACCCAACCGGCGCATTTATAAAAAAATGGTGCCCCGAACTTGAAAAGCTCCCCATTGAATATTTACATCAACCCTGGCAACAAACGCCAATGGAAGTGTTATTTAACGACTTTAAACTTGGTGAAGATTACCCAGAGCCGATGCTTGATTT
>NZ_PNDJ01000138.1:0-2883 GCF_005887255.1 Pseudoalteromonas sp. S1609
TCTCATTAATGGCATTATTGCCGTATTTATTACGTGATACTCCGCCAAGAATTCACGTAACAGTAAAAACTAATATTTCTGTTTAACCTACTTAAAAATTACGGGAAAAATTTACGGATAGCTTGTAAGCAATCTACCCAATTACCATTTTCGTCCCAACCTAATCCACCATTAACGGCTTCCATCTCAACAATACCTAACTCTTTCATATATGTTCTCCGTTTTATTAATTATTAATGCTCTAACATGTAATCAACAATATAATCGGACATTGAAATGCCTGATTGTTTTTCAAAACCAATAAACATGGGTGAAGGGTTTGCTTCTAAAAAATAATACTCACCGCCTTTATCCCGACGCCAGTCTATAGCGGTCCAATTAAGGTATAACTCTTTTGTTATTTCTATAGCTTGGTTTTTTATTAGCTCAGGTGTATCAGTCACTACCAGTTTTGCATCATCATCTACTCTAAAATCAGCCAACTCACTTTTAAGCTCTATTGATATAACGCGCTCACCTATTACATAAGTCCGTATATTAGTGCCGGCTATAAACTCTTGTACTGTAATAGGGGATTTAGCCAACGCTGCTTCAACTCTTCCAGCCTCTAAGTGAGACTCTGTTAAAATTTCAGTATGCGCGCCACCAAAAACGGGTTTAAAAATACTTTGCTCTAAATTTTTATATGCAAGCTTTATATCTTCTATGTTGTTACCAACATAGGTTTGAGGAATTTTAACGCCCAAATTTTTTATTTTTTGTAACTGATACGGTTTTTCTTGATGATGCTGAAAAGCCTCCCAACCATTAACCCACTTAGTGTCATTTTTTAAGTAAAACCAAGTCCTTAAGCAGGCCATACTATCCTTTGCAGCAATACCCTGCTCAGTCATAAAAGTGGCTCGAGTCTCTTCATCAGACACGCCCGAGAAGCTACGCCAGAACACGGCTTTAATATCACTTAAATTGATAAGCGTGCCACAACTTAAAGTTAAGCTGCCATCGCCATCATTGGGTGAAAAGCTAAACTTTACTTTGTTTGGAAAGTCATGTGATTGCAGTAGATATGCATCTACATTTCTCGCTTTTAATTTATTTAGTATTTTCAAGGCATGCTCATCATGTAACTGCCCAATAACAATATAAGCCATTTATAAATCCTATTAATTAAGTGTGTAATAATCTAAATTACTTATGTCGCTTTCCGCGATATTAAATATTTGACAGCTATTACTTATAACACCGTCTGAATCTAAATAGCTGTCAATACAGTCTGCTGCCATTTGTTTATCTAAAAAACGCTCTAATTCATATTCTGATTGGAAGTACTTAGCCATTTTATTATTCCTATTCTGTTATTTTTGGCTGTACAACTACGCTTTTAAATATGCATATTAAACCAGCCAATTACTCGTTTATAATTCAAATTCATGTCGCTCTATGTTTTCGACGGGATTAATAATGAATTTATTTTTTAAAGATTGCAAAAGCCCCAAAAAACAATAAAAAAAATATAAATCAAACACTTGTGTTGAAATGTTATTTTATTATAATTTCATTTTATGCTCTAAATATGAAATAACGCGGTTTGTAAGCGCTGTATATTGTTTTAATTAGCTGGTGAAATAATAAGGTGGTTTCGACTATGGGTAGTAATTGCAGGAACTTAGGAACTAGACTCTTCCTGAATAATATAGACACCTTTTATTTATAAATTAAGTAGACATAGAAAAAGTTAGTAATAAGATTTCTTTATGAAGTTTAATCCTTGAGTAGATCGCAAAGTTATCAATAAACACTTTTCTTTAAAGCGAAAATAAACAACTCAGTGCAAAGTGAAACAAGTGATCTAGCAATAGAGGTAATTTTGATTTATCCACTTACTACTCCAATGCTAATTGTAGTTTTTCGCAATGGGAGAGCGGTATTTACTAATATATGGGACTTTTTATATCTAATTGTGTTCCGTGGCTATTTTTAGTGCTTTTATTAATTAATCAATGTATAAGCTAATAAACAACATATCATAATAAGTCTAGACTCACGGCATCATGGCCACTCACCAACTATAACTTTAAGCTGAACTAATCGATATTGAAAAGTAAACTGCCTTCGACTAATTACCGAGACTAAACAGTCAATCACCACCCTAGCTGAAAACAGTAATGATAAAAAGTTAGAGCGCTGAAAAATCTCTTTTATATGAATTATTTACAACCTTAAGAGTTATTCGTAGATAGGCAATTCACCGACTAAGTTTGAAGCAGTTAAGTACTAACTCTACAGCTAAAGGAAATGAGCTTGGCTGCTAATAATAGGAGGGCGTTCAGAACTCACTTTTTCAAGCCGATGTTTTAATTTTTGTTTGAGCTAGTACATCTTTTAAAGCAAAAAAAAGGAGCATATCTGCTCCTTATTCATCTTATTTCTCGCAATAAATTAATATTACTTCTCCGCCAAGAGAGTTAATATTATTTTTGAACTACATAATGAACTATACTGCCTACCAAAGGGCCACCAATTACTAATAAAGCAACCCCACCAGCAACTTGCTCTCTTACATCGTTGTTTATTTCTGTCATCTTATCTTTCCTTCAAGTGTTATTTTGTGCTGCACCTTTTAAAAGCCAGCAAATTATATATCATACATTTGGCCAAATTCTTGAACCAATCTGAAACCCTACATAAAGAGCGAGTAAAAAATTAATTGTCATATAATGTTTATTGTAATATTTAACCATAGCCCTTCGCCTAAACTATTTACGTGTCATGTAAGCTAATGCCATACCTACAGCGAAGCCAGCACCTACAACTAAAGGTACAAGACCACCATCTACTTGCTCTAATTCATGTTTTTTTAATTCAATCATTCTATTTTCCTTT
>NZ_PNDJ01000014.1:0-31819 GCF_005887255.1 Pseudoalteromonas sp. S1609
GCTGCGTTATCGCCTATTTATGGGGAGTAACCACACGACATAGGCTCTGCCTTGCCTAAATACCAAACAGACTGCTGCAAATTTAACCTTGAAAGGTCAGCAGACCCTAGGATAAGGAATGTCGTTAGCCCGTATATTTTCTCGCGCTCAGGTGGGGATCAACGCCCCCGAAGTGATGGTTGAAGTACATTTAGGGAATGGTTTACCCGCCTTTCATATCGTCGGCTTACCTGAGGCGTCGGTTAAAGAGGCCAAGGATAGAGTACGTAGTGCTCTAGAAAACTCGCAATTTGGATTTCCCGATCAGCGTATTACCGTTAATTTAGCACCTGCCGATCTTCCTAAGGATGGAGGGCGATTTGACCTTGCGATTGCGGTAGGTATTTTGGTCGCATCGGGACAAATAGTTTGCCCTGATATTCATAAGTACGAATTTTACGGTGAGCTTGCACTTAATGGTGAAATACGTGCGGTAAATGCCATTTTACCCTCAGTACTCGGAGCTAAAGAGCAAAATCGTTGCTGTTTTCTGCCTCTTGAAAATGACAGTTTGGCCAGCCTAGTCAGTGGCGTAAAACGAAAAGCCGTCAGTTCTATTCAAGAGGTATGGGGAGACTTGCTCAATCAACAACCTTTACCGCTCAATATTACCTACCCTGATTGTACCCAAGCGCCAGATTTTTTACTCGATTTAAGTGATGTAAAAGGCCAACCTGGTGCAAAGCGTGTATTAGAAATTGCCGCTGCGGGTGGGCATAATCTACTATTTTTAGGTCCACCAGGCACCGGAAAATCAATGCTTGCACAACGAATGGCTACCATAATGCCAACCATGTCTGATGATGAAGCCATTGATACTGCTGCTTTATATTCAATTATTGGCCATTCAATTGATTTAACCAATTGGCGTCAGCGACCGTTTCGTAACCCGCACCACACTTGCTCTGCAGTTGCTCTGGTGGGTGGTTCGTCTAACCCTAAACCCGGTGAAATATCGCTAGCGCATAATGGTGTTTTGTTTTTAGATGAGCTCCCTGAATTTGAGCGTAAAGTGCTAGACTCGCTACGCGAGCCAATGGAAACCGGAACAGTGACGATTTCGCGCGCGGCCAGACAAATGGAATTTCCAGCTCAGTTTCAGCTTATTGCAGCACTTAACCCTAGTCCAACTGGGTGTCATCATGATAAACGGGCGACACCCGATCAGGTAATGCGCTATTTATCGCGAGTATCGGGGCCGTTTATTGACAGAATTGATTTGCAAATTGAACTACCAAGGTTGAGCAGCGTGGAGCTACAAAGTACAACTACAGAAGAAACCAGTGCTGAGGTGAGGGCACGAGTAGAAGCAGCTTATGCAGTTCAGCTTAAACGCCAAGGTAAAGTAAATGCGCGGTTAAATAACAAAGAGATGAGCTTGCACTGTGAGTTACCACCTGCAGAACTGCAGTTTTTAGCCAGAGCCAGTGAAAAGCTGGCGCTATCACCGCGCTCTTATCATAGAGTAATCAAAGTGGCGCGAACTATTAGTGATTTAAAAGGTGCGCCACAAATCAGTTTAAATGAGCTTAAAGAAGCGCTTAATTATCGGGCATTTGAGCGTTTATTATCGCAGTTAACCCAACACTAAGGCTTTAAATTGAAAGCATATAGCCTTTACCGCGAACAGTGACAATACGTTTTTGATCTTTCTCATCGTTCAGCTTTTTACGTAAACGACCCACTAACACGTCTACTGTGCGATCGTTGGGGCTCCAATCGGGCTGGCCAATTTCTTCTGATATTTTTTCACGGGAAGTCGCTTTACCAGCATTACCAATCAAACAAATAAGTACTTTGTGTTCTGCTTCAGTCAGTCGTGATTCAATCCCACTGGCGGTAATAAGGGTGCGATTATCTGGATGAAGCTTAAAATCGGCGTATTCAATAAACTCTTCACTGTCATCGTCGCTGTGATTATTGGCAACTCGTTTGTATAGGGCGCGCATTCTTAGCTCAAGCTCAAGTAAATCTACCGGCTTGCAAATATAGTCATCGGCACCTTGAGCAAGGCCTGCAATTCGATCGGCTTGTGAGTCACGACTCGATAATAAGATAACGCCAATATCGGTGAGCGTATTTAGTTCTTTGGCAAGTTGTAAACCGTCGCGCTTTGGTAGCACAATATCAATTATTGCCAATGAAATAGTGTTGCGCTGATTTACGCGGCTTTTAACAACGTTTAACGCATCGGCCCCGGTGGGGTCAACGTCAATAGAAAACTCGGTATTTATAAAATGATTTTGGATGCGCTTTACGAGTAATTCGTCATCCTCAACCAATAAAACATTAATTGCCATAGTCTGTTATTTTTTTAGTTTCAGCTTTGCATATTAGCATCATTGATGGCCTGTATAACACAGAGAACATTGTTTTTCGGTAACATTATATTCCGAATAGGTCTAATAATATTGCATTTTGTAATGCGCACTTTTTTACTTCATCGACAAAGTGCGCATTATAGTTCTAATCTTTATACATTGAATCCCACCATTGTGGTTCATTTTTTAACTTTTTGTCAAAGTAAGCCAACATAGTGTTCCACCAATTAAATCGTTTATCGCGCGCAAATATTTGGTGATCTGCTCCTTTGTATTCTATCATTTCAACGTCTTTATTAAGCAGTTTTAGTGCGGTGTACATAGTTAAGCTTTCGCCCACAGGCACATTGGTATCACTGTCACCGTGAATAAGCAGTAATGGCGTGGTTACTTTATCGGCATGAAATACAGGGCTATGCTGGCTGTAAAGTTGAGGGTTATTCCACGGAAAGCTATTTTTTGAGGCTTCGCCTGAGTATAAATAACCCCACCATCCTTCACCCCAGTATGACGTTAAGTTTGAAATACCGGCATGAGCAATAGACGCGCGAAACATATCGGTTTTGGTGGCAAGCAGCATAGTCATAAAGCCACCATAAGATGCCCCAAGGTTACCTACTTTACTACTGTCTACAAAATTATATTTAGCTAAAAATGCCTCTGTACCCTCCATAATGTCATCGGCGGTATAGTCGCCCCAAGCATTTACATGTTGTGCTGAAAAAGTTTGCCCAAAACCCGTTGCGCCGGTTGGTTGTACAACATAAACCACGTATCCGTTTGCTGCCCATAAGTTAAAAGGGTAACGCCCAGTAAACCCGCGTGTTACTGGTGAGGTGCCTCCATAATAATAAACAAGAGCAGGGTATTTCTTGGCTTTATCAAGATTGTTTGGCAGGTAAACACGGCCAGAGATTTCTACGCCACGCTTATTGGTAAAGTTAAATTCTTCAAGCGCAGGAATAACCGTATTGGCATAAGCAATCGGGTTTGAATCCCAAATGAGCTCTACCTTGTTTTTACTTACGTCTAAGCGCTTTAGTTGTTGAGCGCTCGACGCATTGCTGCCACTAATTAATAACTGGGCATTGCGCGTATTTGAAAAGCTAAATTGCTGCACAATATCAAAGCCTGTATTTAACTTTTTAAAGCGCTGTTTACTCAGGTCAAATAAATACAGTGGTTGGGTATCTTTCTCTGTCACTTTGATTAGCGCATCACCATTGCTTAGTACTTCTAATGTGCCAATTGCGGGGTCAAACTGTTTGCTTAACGCCGTTACTTTTTTTGCGTTATCAGCTAGTAAGTAAAGCTGGCCATCGTAATTATTAGCCAGCATGTTCTTTGGTATTGTTCTGCCTGCACCATTTTTAAAATCAGGGCCTGCAACAACATAAATATTGTTTGCGGCATATTTAGCTTGATTAAAGTTTTTAAATTTACCTAATGATTTTATGCTGTTGGATTTTAATGTAAGTTCAACCAGCTCAGTCTCTGGGTGAGTTGAGGCTTGCATCGCCATTATTGGGCGACTTATTAATAGCTTTCCACGGTTGCTGTTAGCATCTTCAAGTTGATGGCTCAATACGCCTTCGGTCAGAGCTTTGGTTAAACCACTGTTGGTATCGAGTAAATATAATTGGCTAACCGTACGGGCATAAGACCAACGGTCTTGTAAGCCTTTATGATGTTTAGTGAGGCTATTGGTTTCTTCAGATGATTTAGACCAGCTAAAAAGAATACTATTATCGTTGTAATAGCTAAAGTTGCTTGTCCCCTCAAGGCCTGAGGCTAAGGTTTTTATAGCGAAAGTTTTACGGTTTAACTGCTTTAATTCACCGTTGAGTAAATAAACTAAAAATTGGTTATCAGGACTCCAAGTAAATTGGCTAGGCTGCACTTCTTCAAATCGGTATACCGTTTGGTTATTAGTATTTTTAAGCTCGGTTGTGGTAATGGCGTTGTTGCCTGTTTTATCGCTGAAGCGCTTTGTTGTACTTAAGTAATACTTAGCATCAGGCGACAAAGACAAACCGCTAATAGTCGGGGCGTCAAACAATTGTTTAGCCGATAAGCGCTTGGTTTTATTTGTCGTTAGGGTCACGACGTCAGTTTCTGCTTTTGGCACAAACTCTAAGGTGACATCATTCCAATTAGCAACCTGTTGAGCGATGACAACCACGGTATGTGAGCCGTTATTTAAAGCAAGCTGATAGCGTTGGTTTTCACCAGTTTGCTTCTCACCATTGATAAAAATCTGGCCTTGCTCTATTCCTTCAATGTTTAAGGAGCCTTGAGTAAACCGGTCCGTTTCAATATGAAATTTAAGTGCTTGTAAACCGCCTAAAGTAAGCGCGTTAATTTTATCAAGTGGTTGCCACTTATGCTTTTTACCAAACACAACAAAGCTTTCTGCACTTGATTCAAGTTGTGCAAGCAGATTATTAATAATCACGTCGCCATGGGGGGTCTGAAATGGCTTTGCTTGCATATCTTCTGCAAGTGGGCCGATAAACTGAATTTTTGATTGATCGAGTGGGGCAGCTAATGCCGTTAAACTCAAACTACTTAATGTGAGTAGGGTTGCCAAGCGAGTAAAACGTCTTGTGTAACGATACCAAGGTGCGCTTAAATTCATTGCTATGCCTATTGTTATTGGAGATTTGGCCAAATATAGCATGTATTGTTATGATGGCTATTATCATCGGGTATTTATCCAACTTATCGGAGAGAAAGTGACACTATTAATCGTTTACATGGTTACAGCGATTGTGATTTCGTTTTTGTGTTCAATCATGGAGGCCGTACTATTAAGTATTTCACCTAGTTATGTTGCATTGTTGCGCAAAGAGCGGCCGGTGCTGGCTAAACAACTTGAAATACTAAAAAGTAATATTGATCAACCATTAGCAGCTATTTTAACGCTTAATACTGTTGCCCATACTGCTGGTGCCGCAGGAGTAGGTGCACAAGCCGCCGTGGTGTTTTCAGATGCAGCAGTGGGGATTGCATCTGCTATTATGACTTTATTGGTATTGGTGTTATCTGAAATTATTCCAAAAACCTTGGGTGCCAACTATTGGCGTGCTTTAACACCAAGTGTGACTTATGGTTTACGTATTTTGGTGTTAGTGCTTAAGCCATTTGTATGGGCTGCACAAAAGCTAACCAATTTGATGGGGCAAAAGCATAATGAGGCCTATTATATTCGCCAAGAAATAGAAGCGATGGCCGATATTGGCAGTGAGTCAGGGGCACTTCATGCTGATGAGTCAGAGATCATTCGAAACTTACTGCATTTTAGGCACGCAAAACTAACCGACTTAATGACCCCGCGCACGGTTATTTTTAAAATTCATAAAGATCTTACTGTAAATCAGTACTTAAGCGAACATGGCTCTTCGTCATTCTCTCGAGTGCTAATTTACGACAAAGATGCTGACGATATAATAGGGTTTGTTCATAAAAACGACATTATGTTGGCATACCACCGCTTAGGTACAGACTACAAGATTAGTAAGTTGGTTAAGCCTATTTATACAGTACCGAGTACGCAAAACGTATCGTCGTTATTACAAATATTACTTACCAAGCGTACCCATATTTGTTTAGTGATTGATGAATACGGTGATGTGCAAGGAATAGTGACCCTAGAAGATATGATAGAGGCGCTAATGGGTTTAGAAATTGTTGATGAGCGAGATCAATCTACCAACATGCGTGCCGTGGCTAAGCAACGTTGGCATCAACGTTTAGCGGATAGTGAGCATATCGTCAGCGCCGAGGATAATGAATCTCGTTAGGGGTATTTAGTAAATATCAACCAGCAAAGGTCAGCAGACCTTAGTTATTATTTGTTTTAGCAGCTGTTTTTATCCAGTGTTGTGCCCACGAGATAAATTCAGCTTTTGCTTTTGGGCAACTAAACAAAAATCCTTGTATAGCTAAATTTGTTTGATAGTGCTTTAGATAGGCAAGTTCTTCCGGACGTTCAACACCCTCAGCAACAAGTTGCAGTTGCTCTTGGCTAGTCATATCAATCAATGAGTTGACCACAACTTGCGAAAACTTATCTGTTTCAATGTGGCTTATAAAAGAGCGGTCTATTTTTACTTCTGTAAATGGCAGCTGTTTCAGTTGGTTAATATTAGTAAAGCCAGTACCAAAATCATCCAGTGAGATACCAAAACCAAATATTCTTAATCTGTTTAAGGTTTCAAGTTGGGTATAGCTTGAAAGGGCATGTTGCTCGGTTATTTCAACAACCACATCACTGGGAAGCACGCCGTGCTTTTGTAATAACTGTAATAATTTATTAGGGCAGTTCAAATCATTTAACTGGCATGGCGACATATTAAATGACAACTTTAAGTTTTCCCCTAATTGTTCTTTCAGCTGCTTTAAGTCACTGCAGGCTTTTTCAAACAGCGTAAAAGTAATGTCATTGATTAAGTCGCATTGCTCAGCAAGGCTAATAAAACGGCTTGGTAAAATCACGCGTTCGTTTTTATTTGAAACAATACGAGCCAATACTTCAACACTTTGTATAAAGTTGGTGTTTATATTTATCTTAGGCTGGTAAAACGGTGTTATTTCATTATTTTTTAATGCGCTAACAAGTTTAGCTTTAGTAATTGGGCGCTCTTTTACAAGGTATGGCTGTTTAACTGCGCTATTTTGGCAAGTAACATATTTACCTGATTTAATTGTACTGGCTTGGTAAGGTTACCAATTAAATGCACATTATGCTGCTTGGCTAGATCAGCTGCTAGGCTGATTATTTTAGGATCCATTTCAGAAATAATAACAATCGCACCGCAATAGCCTATTTCACCTAAGTTACGAATTAACTCCATACCATCCATTTCTGGCATATTCAGATCGGTAAATATGGCGTCATAAAAGTTTATATCAGGCTTTACTCTCTCTAGTGCTGTAACTGCGCTTAAGCAAGTGGTAACTTCTGGCATTTCGAGCTCATTAAAAATCGCTTTCATAACAATTAAAATGGCTTTTGAGTCATCAACAACGAGTATATTTGGCAATTGAGTTCGCATTGGTGCCCTTAGTAGTTGAAGCTTACTTCCTGTAATATTAAAAATAGTCGCTTGAATTGTTTTTGTCAGTATTTCAGGCATTTTTAGCTTACATTATCGCTAATAAAATGATGCTAGCTCACTCGTGTTTTTTTGGTGGGAAGGTATACTAGCGGCATAATTTATAATGGTTAGAATAATGATAAAAGTCGAACTTTCTCTGGCAGAGCAACCGTTTACGCTGATGATAGCAGAGCAGCAAGTTGTAAAAATATTTCATGATCAGCAAGCGATTGCATTTGAAAACCCACGTGAAAATTATGTCGAGTTTATGCTTGATGAGCAGTTAATTGGTATTGATAGCAACGAGGTCAGCCAGCAAAGCTTGGCGCTATATGTAAATAATCAGTTTGCAACTCAGTTAGCTTTACCTGTAGCAGCACAGGGCGCACCTAAAAAGGGGTTTTTAGGGCTCGCGGCGCTTGGCTTTAAATTATTTAAAAGTGCTAAAGTTGTTAAAGTGGCGCTAGCGAGCGCATCGGTGGCCGGTTATGCTTGGCTGTTTACCATTGAGTTTGCGTTAATGCTGATTGCTTGCCTGGTGGTACACGAATATGGCCACGTACGAGCTATGAAGTATTTTGGCATTAAAACTAAAGGCATTTATTTAATTCCTTTTGTAGGCGGGTTAGCCGTTAGCGACGATAAAATAACTACGCGCTGGCAAGATGTGGTTATATCACTTATGGGGCCTGCCTTTGGTTTATTTACTTCTGTGCTTGGTGTAGTGCTTTATTACGCTACGGAAATGGAAATATTTGCAGGTGTTGCAGTGCTTAGTGCACTGCTTAATTTATTCAATTTACTGCCTATTTTACCGCTTGATGGCGGGCATGTACTAAAAAGCATAAGCTTCTCAATGCGCTCATGGCTTGGTTTAAGTGTGTGCTTACTTGGCGTGTTATTTGGTTTATGGCTTAGCTATACGTTTGGCTTAATGCTTTTAGTGTTCTTTTTGTTTGTTGGGGCGCTGGAAATTGTGTTTGAATGGCGCGGTCGCCATTACTCACATTTACTACCATTAGATAAATACGGCCAAGGCTTCTCGGCAGTAATGTATGCGCTGGTAGTTGTAGGCCATGTAGCAGTGATGATGCATTTTGCAGATTCAGAAAACGCGATATTAAGCTTACCGATGAAGATTTTATCAAGCTAAGTAAGCACGGGCTGTAATACAAGTTACAGCCCAGTTAGATTAATAAAAGCTCAATACCAGCGATATAAACACCCCAGTAATAATCAGCTGTACCACGCAAAACCCCATAATATCTTTAGCTTTTAACCCTGCAATGGCTAATACCGGTAATGCCCAAAAGGGTTGAATTAGATTCGTCCACGCATCTCCCCACGCCACAGCCATAGCAACCCTTGCCATATCTGCACCAAGCTCTTGTGCTGCAGGGATAACAATAGGCGCTTGGACTGCCCATTGTCCGCCACCGGATGGCACAAACATATTAACTAACCCTGCACTAATAAAACTGTAAAATGGCAAGCTATCGGCATCCGCTATGGCAATAAAGCCCTGCGATATTTGTTGTGCTAACCCTGTATCGACCATAACCGCCATAATACCGGCATAAAAAGGGAACTGAATTACAATTCCCGCGCCACTCGGAATCGCTTGTTGTAGGCTATTTAGTAAATTGTGGGGGGTCTGATGCAGTGTGATAGCTAAAAATAAGAAAAGCGCTATCACGCTGTTGAGATTTAAGCCGCCACCTGCGATAAAAAAGTAATAACCTAAGTAGGCAAGTCCGAGTAAGCCAATGCCCATGCCTAGCAGTTTGCTTTGTTCTAAATGTTGCGCAGGGCGTGTTATTGTTACTCTATCGAGTAGAGTGTTCTTAAGCAGTGATGGGTCAATATAAACACTGTCTTTTTCACTCGGTAGCATGTAGCGGTTAACCAACGGCATAATAATAAATAAGCCAATCAGAATCGCAATGTTAAAACCTGCGAACAAGGTTTGCTCGGTGCCAATAATCCCCATTGTTGCCTGTGAAAAATGCCCTTCGCTGGCAATGGTTAGTGGTACGGAGCCTGCCAATCCGCCGTGCCATACTACAAAACCTGAGTAAGCACTCGCTACTAAGAGCCGATAATCTACTCGAGTCTGCTTAGCAATAGCCTTAGCAAATAAAGCCCCAATTACTAATCCAAACCCCCAATTAAGCCAGCTTGCTAAAAGCGAGATAAATGTCACTAAAATAATGGCTTTTGGGGCCGTATTAGCAAGCGTTGCTAATTTTGTTAGTAACTTACTTATTAAAGAGGTACTGGCGAGCATATAGCCTGTTACTAGCACCAACAGCATTTGCATGGCAAAGCTAAGTAAGTTCCAAAACCCGCTTCCCCATGATGTTATTACCTCAAGTGTGGTTGCAGGAGTCGCTAAATTCGCAATGCTCAAGGTAATAATAGTGAGCAAAATGACAAATATAAATGGGTCGGGTAAGTAGCGCTCGACGAGCTTAGTAAACGGGCTGGCAACTTTATTGAGCATAATTAATAACGAGTTAGTGAAAACTTATTTACTAATTAATCATGAAACCTTAGGATTAGCAAACACCGCTTTGAATAACCACTCAGTAAGGCAGGTTTTTAAAGGTTGCTGATGAGGAGAGTGTTACTAGCAAATATTTACCCAAGCAGATATTTGCTAGTTTTGTAATTAGGTGCTGCTTAACACATGTTTTAAACGGTTTTGTACTTCTTGCACTAGTAAGTCAGGCTGAAATTTTGATAAAAATGCATCACAGCCAACCTTTTCTACCATGGCTTGGTTAAAGCTGCCGCTTAGGGAGGTGTTGAGTACTACATGTAAGTTTTTTAAGCGGCTGTCGTTACGTATTTCATAGGTTAAGCGATAACCATCCATTGAGGGCATTTCGGCATCGGTAATCACCATAAGTAATTCTTTTTCAACATCGCGGCCTTCATCGGCCCAACCTTTAAGCATATTGAGTGCTTCCAAGCCATTACTGGCAGGAACAATTTCGATGCCAAGCTGCGATAACGTATCGCTTACTTGCTTGCGTGCTGTTGGCGAATCATCAGCGTGTAGTATTTTTCGCCCAGAGAACTCGTTAACTATGGTTTCATCTAACACCCCATCAGAAATATTAACCTCATACTCAACTATTTCAGCCAGTACTTTTTCTACATCTATAATTTCTACCAAGTGCTCCACGTCGTCGCGCTGTACTTTAGTAAGTGCAGTAATGTAATGATTTTTACCGACTGAGCTGGGTGGTGGCATAATATCAGACCAGGTCATGTTCATTATTTGATCAACCTTACCAATTAAAAAACCTTGAGTGGTACGGTTATATTCAGTCACTACCAAATTACAGTCTTCACCATGTTCTTTGTGTGACATAGAAATGGCTTGGCGTAAATCAATCACCGGAATAGATTCACCCCTAATATTGGCAACACCCGTCACCTTAGGGTGAGAGTGCGGTATTTTGCTTAAACGGGGAAGCTTCACCACTTCTTTAATTTTAAATACATTGAGTGCAAATAAATGGCGGCTATGTAAATAAAACAGTAGCAACTCTAAACGGTTCTCACCTACAAGCTGAGTACGCTGATCAACTGACGCTAAAACACCTGACATAATAGACCCATTCTTTCCTCATAACTTAATAACTATAGTTTACTCTTATTTTTATTCATAACGAACCGTGAATATTTCGATTACAGTAAAACGTTGCTTAAGTGTTATGATGTGCAGTATCGTGTTACCAAATGATTTAAATAATCAATCGATTAACAAACAATTATGCATCATATTTTTAAACGTATTGTTGTGCTGTTGCGCAGCCATATTGATCAGGTGAGCTGGCAGTCTGTTGTAATAGCAACGTCTTTACACATGCTACTTACTTGGTGCTTATTATTTATGGCTAATGAGCAAGCACTACTTTCGCCAGGGACCTTTTTTTACTACTACACGGTAACCACTTCAACAGTAGGGTATGGAGATTTAAGTCCATCATCTGACTTGGGCCGTTGGATTGTCGCATTAATACAAATACCCTTTGGTTTGGCTTTATTTGGTGTCTTGTTAGGTAAAACAGGGCAAACAGTAACTTACTTAATTAGGCGCGCTATGACTGGTGATAAAAACTTTGCTCACAGTAGCAATCACATTATTATTTTTGGTTGGCATAATGCTCGAACAAAAAAAATGATCGACTATATTTTGGCTGATACTAAACGTACAGACCGCCGTATTCTATTGGCGGTTACTGAACAAATAGAGCATCCATTTTTAAGTAATGAGAATGTTGATTTTGCTCGTTTGACTAGTTTTACCGATTTGGATGAATTAGAACGCGTTGCCATTCGCCATGCCGATAAAGTGATTATTGATGGCCAAGATGACGACCAAACATTTACTACTGCACTGCGTATTAGCCGTTTAGTCAAAGAAGATTGTCACATTAGTGCACACTTTTTTGATGAAACGAAAGTGGAAATGTTATTAGAGCATTGCCACAATGTAGAGTGTAGTAGCACTAAGTCAGCAGAGATTTTGGTGCGCTCAATGCAAGACCCAGGCTCAAGCCGTGTTCAAGAAGAGCTATTATCTACTTTGCATGGTGATACGCAATTTAGCCTACAAATACCTAGTGATATAAAAACCATGGAATTTGGTAAATTATTTCATCATTTTAAGTACGATCATAATGCAATATTGTTAGGTGTAGCTCATAATTTAAGTGCAAAGAATATGGATTTAAACCCACCTCTAGATTATGCAGTGAATGCGGGTGATATTCTGCATTACATCGCACAAGAGCGGGTGTTAAGTGGTGAAGTTGATTGGCTTAGCTTGGAAAAATAATGACTGAAGTTGCTTTTTTAATTATTGTTTTATGTGCTTACATTTTTCCTATCATGATAATTCTTAACAGTAAGCGTAGCCAAGGCCATGAAAAAAATGGCTGGCTAGTTGGCGCTATCTTCTTTTCGTGGATAGCGCTGATTCTTTACTTCTCGATTGTGCCCAAGCAAGGGCACGCCAAGAAAAAGTAAAGCATGAGTACCTTTTTTTCTTATTCTAATTGTTTCAGCTTATGCTCAACGAGCGGGTCGTCGGGCACGAGTTGTTGAGCAACTTCTAATAGCTTAATGGCATCATTTGGGCTTTCGTCTTGATGCTTAATAGCTACCTCTATTAAAGGCTGAATATCAATTTTCTCTTGGTGCTCTTTAACGTGCGCTGCTTTTTCGTCGATTAAAATAGTGTGAGCGGTACTTAATAACGCTTGGCGATGTGCCGATTTAGCGTTGGCTTTATTAAGTTTTTTATAATAATCCTCTTTTAAACGCAGTGTCTTTGTTTGCAGCCTAAATTGCGCAATGTCGATTTGCTGATCACGAATAAAATCAACCGCTACTTGTTTATAAAAGCCAAACTTATTCAAGTAAGTAGCGTGAGTGCCGTGACCCATACCAAACACGCGTAAATGAGTGAGCTGTTTGTAGCGTTTAGCATGTTGGTGGTCAATACGATTGGTTGGATCGTAAATAATGTAACCCTTCGCATCCCCTAAATCTAAATCATGGTAGTCACCTTGCCAGTCATATTGCTGAGCAATTTCAGTACTTGAGCGGTCATCCCAAGGGGCGATAAGTTTGTTTTTGGTGCTAACGGGATGGAAAAGCAGTACTTTATCGAGTTTGAGTAACTTAGCAAATGCACCCACAGCAAAGCCGCCACGGCTAAGCCCATAGCCTAACTTAGTTTTAAAAGGAGAGAGTAAAGTTGATAGCTGCTCAATAAAAAAGATTAAATTGCGGTTACGAAACCAATTGCTTTTACCCAAATGCTGAAACGCAATAATATTAACATCTTGCTTTTGCGCTAAATGATAGCCCCAAGGGGCAAAGTCTTCATTTAGATCGCGTTCTTGTATATCGGTGCCCGCAGGAGAAAAAGTAAAAAGCAGGGGTTTATTGAGGTCAACAAAGTGATACTTTACATACACATCACCGAGTAAATCTCCACCAGAGGCTGGTAGTTTTGCTTGCCTCTCATCATCGCTGAGAGTTAACCATTCATCCAACCAATACAGTAATTTCATTTTTCCTCCAGTAAAGCAAGCCGCAGATTATAACAAATTTGGCTCCATAAGAAAATCGAGCGGTGACATGCTGCGCTGGTGGAGTACTATTTTAATGAAGAAAATGTAGTTATTTTAGTGGCTTATTTCGCCATATTTAAAATTTCATGCCAATCATTTTCGGTCACTGGCATGACCGATAAACGCCCGCCTTTTTTAAGTGCTATATCAGTTATAGCAGTATTTGCTTTGATCGCTTGCAGGCTTACTAAACTACTCAAATGCGCCTGATAAGTTATTTCTACCACAAACCAGCGAGGGTTTTCAGTGGTTGCCTTAGCATCGTAATAGTCGCTACTTAAATCAAATTGCGTTGGATCAGGGTAAGCAGCCTTAGTAACTACACCAAGCCCTGCAACGCCAACTTGTTTACAGCTAGAATGATAAATCATCACTAAATCACCTTGCTTTACATCATCGCGAATAAAATTACGCGCTTGGTAGTTGCGTACACCTTCCCATAGCGTTGTTTGCTGTGGCGCTTGCTTTAAGTCATCAATTGAAAAGGCGTCGGGTTCGGTTTTAAAAAGCCAAAATGCCATATTAGATTTCCTCAATCAGTGAGTTAGTATTTTTTAACTATTGTATAGTATCATTTATAAATTAGGGGATTGAGGAAGAAATAATGAGCCAAGTATTAGATGATTTATTATCGTTGTTGTCACTTGAAGAAATTGAGCAAGGTTTATATCGAGGACAAAGCCAAGATTTAGGGTTTAGAGCGGTGTTTGGCGGTCAAGTTATGGGGCAAGCGCTTTCAGCAGCTAAAGAAACACTACCAGCTGGGCGTATTGTTCATTCCTTACATTCTTATTTTTTACGCCCAGGCGACGCTGCAAAACCGATTGTGTACGATGTAGAAACTATACGTGATGGTAAAAGTTTTAGCACTCGACGTGTCAGTGCGATTCAGTACGGTAAACCTATTTTTTACATGACAGCGTCGTTTCAAGGTGAAGAGCAGGGGTTATCGCATCAAGCCACTATGCCTGATGTTCCAGCTCCTGAAGAACTGCGTTCTTCGTTAGAGTTTTATCAAGAAAATGCACAGCATATTCCTGAAGCAATCCGTAATAAGTTTATTCGTGAAATGCCGATTGAAATGCGTCCGGTGAACTTTCATAACCCCTTTAAACCTGAAGCCCTAGAACCGGTAAAACATATTTGGTTTAAAGCCAATGGCGATATGCCGGACGATCAACGTATTCATAATTACTTATTGGCGTATGCGTCTGACTTTGAGTTTTTACCAACCGCGCTGCAGCCACATGGTGTGTCGTTTATGCAGCCGAATATGCAAGTAGCGACCATAGATCATGCTATGTGGTTTCATCGTCCATTTAGAATGGATGATTGGATGTTATATACCATTGATAGCCCAAGCGCGAGTTCGGGACGAGGGCTGGTACGTGGGCAGTTTTTTGACCGCCAAGGAAATTTAGTTGCCTCGACGATTCAAGAAGGGGTAATGCGCCAGCGCTAACTCTTTAAAATCCACTATATTGAGTTAATTCAATACAGTGGATAATAAGAGTATGTTACTGACATTGAGCGTGAACAATGTCAGTAATTGATTGCCAAATACGTGCTGGCAACAGTGTTTGCAGTTGCTTGTAGGTCTCGCACAGCTCTTGGCTTCCTTGTAAGCCGCTATCAGATTCACTAATAAGCTTTTGTTCGCGAAGATTGGAAATAAAACTACTAAGTACCTTCTTATCAAAAAACTCCGGCGTTTTAATACCATGTAACGTACCCAAACGCTGTGCCAACACATAGCTTTCACGTTCTAGTTCAGCTTTTGCAATACCTTGGCTGGTTTGAATAAAGCCAATTACAATCGCATAACGTTGCAGAGTAAAGCTCAATGCACGACCAAGCATTTCGAGTTTGGCAAAGCTATCGTTACTTTGAGTTACTTTGATATTATCACCATCAAGCTCAATTAAGCCTTGATCGCTAAAGTTAGTTAAAATGCGGGCCACATAGTTGTCATCAAGCTCTTGTAAGTACCACTCTTTGGCGAATAACGGATAAAATGATTTTACCAATTGATGGCAGTGAGTAACGGTACTTTGATGCTGCTTGAATAAATGTAGAGCTACTAAGCTAGGTACTGCAAAAATATGCAAAATGTTATTACGGTAATAGTTAAATAAGGTTTTTTCTTTATCGTTTATCGCAATAATTTCACCAAACTCGTCACTGATCACATCAAACTTATTCAACTTTAAAGCGTGTTCTAGCAGTTGCTCTGGCGTTTCATCGGGTGCGGTTATTTTATTGCTGTAGCTAGCTTCACGTTGTAATCGCAAATAAAACTCAAGCTGAGCTAGCAATTTAGGTTTACTCAATGCGTGCTTATCGTTTACTAGCAGTATCATCGCCAGTAAGTTAACTGAGTTAAGTGCGGCGGCATTGTTAATTTTAACCATAACCTGATCAGCAAGATTAGCCACCTGCGGCCCTAGCCATTGTGGTTTTTGCACGTCGGTAGCATGAATTGACTCGCGCCAGTCGGGTTGGTTGTCATTTAGGTATTGGTTAATAGAAATCGGGTCACCAAAATTTAAATACCCGCGACCATAGTTTTTCAAATTTTTAATTGCTTTAAAAATACCTAATATCGACTCGCCTTTTTTATCATTACCCGCGAGCTCTTTTAAGTAGGTGTTTATTTCCATTACGTGTTCGTAACCAATATACACAGGTACAATTGATACAGGGCGGTCTATACCACGAAGCATAGCTTGCATCGTCATGGCGAGCATACCCGTTTTTGGGGGGAGTAAGCGTCCGGTTCTACTGCGGCCACCTTCGGTATAAAACTTAACCGAGTAACCTTTTATAAATAACTGGCTTAAGTATTCTTTAAATACTGCTGAGTAGAGTTTGTTACCAGCAAATGAGCGACGAATAAAAAATGCACCACTGCGGCGGAATATGCCACCTGCAGGGAAAAAGTTAAGGTTAATCCCTGCAGCAATATGCGGTGGTACAAGGCCTTGATGATAAATAGAGTAGGTTAGTAGCAAGTAATCCATATGACTACGATGACAAGGCATGTAGATTATTTCATGGCCTTTATTGGTTAGGTCATGAATTTGCTCGGTGTACCTTATGTCAATGCCATTATAAAGCTTATTCCAAAGCCACGTTAATATGCGATCAGCAACGCGAATTGTGGCATCGCTGTAATTAGCGGCGATTTCATCAAGTAGCTTTAAGGCGTTTTGTCGCGCCTGAGCTTGGCTGATGTTTTTTTCAGAAGCCTCGGTTTGAATAGCTTTTTTAATTGTGGGTGATGCCAGTAGTGAGCTAAATAACTGATCACGAGATGGGATTTTAGGCCCTGTTGCAGCCAGCTTTTGACGTTTAAAGTGAACTAGAGCTACACGCAACAGCTTATGAGGAAGTTCATTAACGTCGGCTTTTTCATTAACCAATAAAGATAAGTCGAGTGGTTGGCTAAATCGAATAAAGTTATCTCTACCTGAAAAAAGCACCACAAAAATTTTTCTAAACCAGCTGGGCGTTAGTGAGTGCGAAAGTAAAGTGCTTAGTCCGGGTTTTTCTTTACCTGGCGATCGGCCCCATAAAATAGTCACGGGCACCACTTGCACATTTTTTTGGCCACTATTTAATAAGTGCTCAACAATGTGTTTGCCTTGCGCTAATGCATTGGTAGACTTTTCTTTATCACCAAATAGCGGGGGAGGGTTTTTAATGCCGATAAAGCGATCTAACGTCTCGTCACCTAATATTTGCTGCTCGGTTGGGTCCGGTAAACCATTTCGTTTACAAACACGGGCCAGTGCCGCTAGATCAAAGCGTGAGTTTAAACGCACTATATAGAATGTCGGGTTTTTAGGATTTAACTCAAATTGCTCTAAAGGCTTTTCAGGCAGTACTTTGCTTTTAACAAACAAGCGGCTGATACCACCAGAGATAAGATTTAAACCATAATTTAAAATACGCATTGACTCACCATAAGAGAGTAGTTACCCAAACCAATATGGGTATATAACAGCAAAATTAGCGCATAGGATAACATAATATCTAAAAAATCCCCTGCAGATTAATCGACAAGCTATGACATTATAAAGACATCATCACTTCCATTGCGTTCACTATTAATAAACTTAGCTATTTTTTAAACGACAATAACAAAGTAATTATGTCTAAATAGTTGTTGCATTTATCACCAGTATCATTATAATACGCAGGCTTTCAAAATTCCCTCGGGAACAAGAAAGAATAAATTAAGCTTGGATTTCAAGCTAATAAACAGGAGTTCCGATTTGGAACTCAACGTAGATATAATCAAACAACCGGCATCTTAATTATTAAGATTGTTTCGGTCGTTTTTTTATGCTCTTTAAATGCTCTTTATATTGAGGTTTAAGAATGTCAAATCAACGCATTCGTATTCGCCTAAAAGCTTTTGACCACCGTTTGATTGACCAATCAACGGCGGAAATCGTGGAAACTGCGAAACGCACTGGCGCACAAGTACGTGGTCCAATTCCACTACCTACACGCTTTGAACGTTTTACTGTACTTACATCACCGCACGTTAATAAAGACGCGCGTGATCAGTACGAGATCCGCACCCATAAACGTCTGATCGACATCGTAGAACCAACAGACAAGACTGTAGACGCACTTATGCGTTTAGACCTTGCTGCTGGTGTTGATGTTCAAATCAGCCTGGGTTAATCGGAAGATTAGAGAGGTTTTAGGAAAATGGCATTAGGTCTAGTCGGTCGTAAAGTGGGTATGACACGTATCTTCACTGAAGATGGTGTATCTATCCCTGTGACAGTTATTGAAGCGACTCCTAACCGCATTGCTCAGATCAAATCTGACGCAACAGACGGTTATAACGCGCTTCAAGTAACCGCAGGCACTAAAAAAGCAAGCCGTGTAAACAAAGCAACAGCGGGTCACTTCGCTAAAGCTGGTGTTGAAGCGGGTCGCGGTCTGTGGGAATTCCGCCTAAATGGTGGTGAAGGCGATTTTGAAGTAGGCTCTGAGCTTACTGTTGAATTATTCAACGAAATCAACAAAGTTGACGTAACCGGTACTTCTAAAGGTAAAGGTTTCCAAGGTGGTGTTAAGCGCTGGAATTTCAGCATGCAAGACGCTACACATGGTAACTCTCTATCTCACCGTGCTCCTGGTTCAATCGGTCAAAACCAATCACCTGGTAAGGTGTTTAAAGGTAAGAAAATGGCCGGTCAAATGGGTAATGAGCAAGTAACAACTCAGAACCTTGAACTAGTTCGCGTTGACGCTGAGCGTAACCTGCTTTTAGTTAAAGGTGCAGTACCTGGCGCTATCGGCGGTGACGTTATCGTTAAACCAGCTGTTAAAGCATAAGTCCTGGAGATTTAGTGATGGAATTAGCAATTAAAGACGCTTCTGGCGCTCTTGAAGTTTCTGAAGCTACTTTTGGACGTGAGTTTAACGAAGCATTAGTACACCAAGTAGTTGTTGCATACGCAGCAGGTGCTCGTCAAGGTACTCGTGCTCAGAAGACACGTTCTGAAGTAAGCGGTGGTGGTAAAAAACCATGGGCTCAAAAAGGTACTGGCCGTGCACGTGCTGGTACAATCCGTAGTCCAATTTGGCGTTCAGGTGGCGTTAGCTTCGCAGCTAAACCACAAGACCACAGCCAAAAAGTAAACCGTAAAATGTACCGTGGTGCGATCAAAAGCATCTTATCTGAATTAGTTCGTCAAGAGCGTTTAATCGTTGTTGAGAGTTTTGGTCTTGAAGCACCAAAAACTAAAGAACTAGTTGCTAAGCTTAAAGAACTTGAGCTTAAAGATGTTCTTATCGTGACTGAAGAAGTAGATGAAAATCTTTTCTTATCGGCACGTAACCTGTACAAGGTTGACACACGTGATGTAGCTGGTATCGATCCTGTAAGCTTAATTGCTTTCGATAAGGTACTAATTACAGCTGCTGCTGTTAAGCAACTTGAGGAGGCGCTAGCATGATCCGTGAAGAACGTCTTTTAAAAGTGATCCTTGCTCCACACATCTCTGAAAAAAGCACAATCGCTGCTGAAGAAAACAATACTATTGTTTTTAAAGTAGCAAATGACGCAACTAAAGCTGAAGTTAAAGCGGCAGTTGAGAAGCTTTTTGAAGTAGAAGTAACTGGTGTTCGCACACTTAACGTTAAGGGTAAAACAAAACGTACTGGCATGCGTTTCGGTCGTCGTAGCGACTGGAAGAAAGCTTACGTTACTCTTAAAGAAGGTAGCGAGCTGGACTTTGTCGGCGGCGCCGAGTAATAAGGGGAGTTAGAATTATGGCACTTCAAAAGTGTAAGCCAACTTCTGCGGGTCGTCGTCACCTAGTTAAAGTGGTTAACCCAGATTTACATAAGGGTAAACCTTACGCACCACTATTAGAGAAAAACTCTAAATCAGGTGGTCGTAATAACAATGGTCGTATTACGGTTCGTCATATCGGTGGTGGTCATAAGCAGCATTACCGTTTAATCGATTTTAAACGTACTAAAGATGGCATTCCAGCCACAGTTGAGCGTTTAGAATATGATCCAAATCGTAGCGCAAACATCGCTCTTGTATTATATGCAGACGGTGAGCGTCGTTACATTATCGCACCTAAAGGCTTAAAAGCTGGCGATGCAATCCAGTCTGGTGTTGATGCACCAATCAAACCTGGTAATGCATTACCAATGCGTAATATGCCTGTAGGTTCGACTGTTCACAACGTAGAATTAAAACCAGGTAAAGGTGCTCAAATCGCACGCTCTGCTGGTGCATACGTTCAAATCCTTGCTCGTGATGGTCAATATGTAACATTACGTCTTCGTTCAGGCGAAGTTCGTAAAGTTGAGTCTGATTGTCGTGCTACGCTAGGTGAAGTAGGCAATGCTGAGCATATGCTTCGTTCACTTGGTAAAGCAGGTGCAAATCGCTGGCGTGGTATTCGTCCGACAGTTCGTGGTGTTGCCATGAACCCGGTTGATCACCCACACGGTGGTGGTGAAGGTCGTACATCTGGTGGTCGTCATCCTGTGTCTCCATGGGGTAAACCGACTAAAGGTGCTAAGACGCGTAAGAACAAGCGTACGGATAAATTTATAGTACGTCGTCGTACTAAGTAATATTGAGGAATAGCCATGCCACGCTCTCTCAAGAAGGGTCCTTTTATAGACCTACACTTGCTGAAGAAGGTAGAGAAAGCTTTGGAAAGCGGTGAAAAGAAGCCAATTAAAACTTGGAGCCGTCGTTCAATGATCATACCTAACATGATCGGATTGACCATTGCTGTCCATAATGGTCGCCAGCATGTACCAGTTTTCGTTTCTGACGAAATGATCGGTCACAAACTAGGTGAATTTGCACCAACTCGCACTTACCGTGGCCATGCTGCGGATAAGAAAGCGAAGAAACGTTAAGAGGGGAAGATAAATGCAAGCATTAGCTAAACATAAATTCGCCTCTGGTTCGGCGCAAAAAGCACGTCTAGTTGCAGATCAGATCCGCGGGTTACCTGTCGATCGCGCACTAGAAATCCTGGCGTACAGCCCGAAAAAAGCGGCTGTATTAGTTAAGAAAGTACTTGAGTCTGCTATTGCTAACGCAGAGCATAACGAAGGTGCTGACATTGATGAGCTACGTGTAACAACGATCTTTGTGGACGATGGTCCAACAATGAAACGTATTATGCCACGTGCTAAAGGACGCGCAGACCGCATCCTTAAGCGTACAAGCCACATCACTGTTGTGGTTTCAGATAGCTAGGAGATATAAGTAATGGGACAAAAAGTTCATCCTACTGGTATTCGCCTAGGTATATCTAAACCTTGGGTTTCTACCTGGTACGCGAATTCAAAAGATTTCTCTGCACAGCTTTTTGGCGATCACAAAGTACGTACATTCCTTACTAAGGAATTGAAAGCGGCTTCTGTGTCTAAAATCGTTATTGAGCGTCCAGCAAAATCTATCCGAGTAACTATTCACACGGCTCGTCCGGGTGTTGTTATCGGTAAAAAAGGCGAAGACGTAGAAAAATTACGTCAAGCGGTAACTAAAATCGCTGGTGTACCTGCTCAGATTAATATTTCTGAAGTACGTAAACCAGAACTAGATGCACAACTAGTAGCAGACGGCATTGCCTCTCAGCTAGAGCGTCGTGTTATGTTCCGTCGCGCTATGAAGCGTTCGGTACAAAATGCAATGCGCATCGGTTCTAAAGGGATTAAAGTTGAAGTTAGCGGTCGTCTTGGCGGCGCAGAAATCGCACGTTCAGAATGGTATCGTGAAGGTCGTGTACCTCTACATACTCTTCGTGCTGATATCGACTACGCAACTTCTGAAGCCTTAACCACTTACGGTATCATTGGTGTTAAAGTTTGGATCTTCAAAGGCGAAGTTATTGGTGGTTTACCACTAGTACAAGAGCAAGAGAAGCCAGCTAAACGCGCACCAAAGAAAGCCAAAAAAAGTGCTAAGTAGAGGTAGCGAGTAATGTTACAGCCAAAACGTACAAAATTCCGTAAAATGCATAAAGGCCGCAACCGTGGTCTAGCGCAAAACGGTAACAAAGTAAGCTTCGGTACTTTCGGTTTGAAAGCTACTGGTCGTGGCCGCATGACTGCTCGTCAAATCGAAGCAGCTCGTCGTGCTATGACACGTCACGTGAAACGTCAAGGTAAAATCTGGATCCGTGTCTTCCCTGACAAGCCGATCACAGAAAAGCCTCTTGAAGTTCGTATGGGTAAAGGTAAAGGTTCTGTTGAATATTGGGTTGCTGAAATTCAGCCTGGTAAAGTACTTTACGAAATGGAAGGTGTTTCAGAAGAGCTTGCTCGTGAAGCGTTTAACCTTGCTGCTCGTAAGCTGCCATTCAAAACAACTTTCGTAACTCGGACGGTAATGTGATGAAAGCAAACGAACTAAAAGATAAAAGCGTAGAAGAGCTTAATGCTGAACTTCTAGGTCTTCTTCGTGAGCAGTTTAACCTGCGCATGCAAGCAAGCACTGGTCAGCTAGCTCAGACACACACGCTAAGAACAGTACGTCGCGATATCGCGCGTGTAAAAACAATTATTAACCAGAAGGCAGGTCAATAATGAGCGATAAAATTCGTACTCTTCAAGGCCGTGTAATCAGCGACAAGATGGAAAAATCTTTCACTGTTGCTATCGCACGTTACGTGAAGCACCCAATCTATGGGAAATTCATCAAACGTACGACTAAGTTACACGTACATGACGAAAATAACACTGCAAAAGCGGGTGACGTAGTTACTATCCGTGAATGTGCACCAATTTCTAAGAACAAATCTTGGACTTTGGTAGATGTTGTTGAACGTCCAAAACAAGCTTAATTTTTAATTAAGTCTGTTTTTATAAGAAACCCCAGCTTTTGCTGGGGTTTTTTTTGCGTTTAAAAAAGCTGTAAGCCGTCAACTGCTCGGAGTGAATTTGAGGGCCGTAGCTTGGGTTTTTAGTCTAGAGCACTCGAGAAAAAGCACGCCATGAATACGTAATTGTCCTAATACTTTATCAATTTGAGTGATTGAATCTGACGTTAATCGTGTTAAAATTTCTGATATACGACAGCATAGATTTTGGAGGTAGAGTAATACTGGAGTAATTGCCAAGAGCAACTAAATAACAGCTTTATAATTTACCAAACCTATGACTTTGCGAGAGTAGAGCTGCAACAATAGATAATAAAATGCATACTGTGGAAGTTACAATTAGAAAGCGGTTTTCAACTCTACTGACTTGCCTTTCGCCTACAATTTGATAGGTCACGTCCCCCTCAATAAAACGTTCGCCTTGGTATTGCTGAGTGACATTAAACGCTAAAAAATCTTCTTGCTTTGCCTGATAAGTAAAGTAGGTTTCAGCATAAAAAATTTCATACGTTGCACATAGCCAAACCATAAGGCTAATTATTAATAGCGTAAAACTCAAAATAGGCAGTTTTTTCAGTGGCACTTTGGTTGATGTTGTTACAGGTAAATAGCAATCAAAACATGCTTCGCCATAGCATCGCTTTAGCTTTTCGATTACTTCGGGAGAAGGAATGAATTGGCCATTCTCTAGTTTTGATAAGTAAGACTGTTGGATGCCTATTTCACGTGCAGCAAATGCTTGAGTCCATTTTTTGTCTGATCGAAGACGTTTTAATTCTTTTCCTAGCGATTGCATACCCATATTCTCTTCTTAATTGCAGCCACATTATTATCACTAATTAGCTAAGCCAGAGATAGAGGTCATGCCTATATTCATGCGAATGAATAAAAGAATATCATGAATATTAATAGATTAGCGATTTTTATGGGCTACTTTAAATTATGCTAGTATTCTCAAACTAACGAAAGGATATATTGTATTATGAAAAAACACGTTTATTTATTACTTAGCTCCATCGCTTTATTCTTTGTAAGTTATCAAACTAATGCTGAACCTGTTTTTGCAGTTAAAGCCGATATTTATAAATTGAAAAATGAAATAACAATTGATAGTAAAATTTCTGAAACACTAAATTCATTGACTCCAATTCACCAACCAATGCTATTAGCTCTATTAAACGAGAGTGCACAAATAGAAATAGGGGATAAAAAACAACTAACATCACTTGAGATAAAAGCAAACGAAGATGGATCGTTTTTCAATGCATCGATGAAGTTAAAAGATAAAACAGATGGCCAATGGCAATCGATAACGTCTTTTATGCCTAACATTCCCAGTGGTCAAGCTGTATATTTTAGCCGTACTTTTATCGATAGTGTTTGGTTAATAAAGTTAACCGGAACACGATATGAATCAGAAGAGCTGGGTCTAGCTAGTTTTAAAAAGCAATAATAGTAATAGCTGAAGTGCTAGTAAGCACTTATTTTTCTACTGAGGTTTAGGCTTATATTGCTAGATATCTGGATCTTGGTTTTACTCCAATTTTTAAGATGTGTTATGTACTTATTAGTAATTATAATGCGCAGTTTATAATAAAAAGCCTCTGCGTAAGCAAAGGCTTGTGTTTTCTGCGAAGCCGGAAGCCCGTTTACCAAATCATCTCTACAAATTCAGGATGATCAATATACGGGTTACGATTTCCCTGAAATTCAAACGCTGCTTGGTTGCGGTCTAATTCCATTTGGCTAACAGGATCGTTGTTATGCCACTTTAACAGCATGGCCACAACCCAGCTTTCAAATACTTGGGTACTGGTGCCATTAAGCACGTCATTACTAGCTGCGGTGTTATTTTGCCAAGCACCAATTACGTTTTGATAACGGGTTGCCATGTAAAAATAAGCACGAGCAAAGTCACCTTTAAATTCATCAATAGGTTCAAACACAGTACCGTTGTAATTAATCGTATTACTTGCAGAGCCTAATTTACTGCCGTTGGTTGAGGTAAACGAAGCGCTTGCTACTTCACCGAATGGGAAGTTGCTTCGTTTTGAATTTACATAACCGTCAGTGGCGTAAATATGATGAACATCAGAGTTCATCGGTTCAACTTTTCCACCAAACCAACTTTTAGGGAACGAATGCTCTCGGTTGTAGCAATCTGCCTCACCACTGTAGGTGCCACATTGATCGCTAACAGCTGTGTATGTGTAGCTATCAGAGCCATTGGGCTTCTCGCTGTACATATCTAAAATACTATTATCGTTTTCATAGTATTTATCACGCGCCGATGCGTCGTAAAAATTCCAAATAGCGGAATACCCCTGAGCACTATGATTATTAATAATATTATAAAGCTCAGTTTTTAGCGTGTAACCAGACAAGCCTTGAGTTGTCACATAGTAGCCGGTTGGCGTCGGTGTTGGCTCAGTGCTTCCTAATGAGAAAGCGGTAGCTTCGGTTGTTTGAAAACTAGCTCCACTGGCGAGCAATGTGCTTTCATTATTCAAGGCGTAGCTACCACTGCCATATGAACAGCAAATACCATCGCCATAGCTGTCATTAATAGTAAATGTATACTCACCATCGGTTACGCATAATTGTTCGGTATATTGGGTGTTTGCCGCATACCCACTTCCGCTTGCAACGACACCGGTTTGGTTGTGCGCTATTTGCCAGCTGGTTTCTTCGCCGTAGTTATCTGTGGTTAGGCTAAAAGTAAGGCTGTTATCTGCGCAGCTTGAAGAGCCACTGCTGTCATTGTTAGGCAAGAAGTTATCAATATAAACTAACTCGCTACCATCAAATCCCGTTGTATCATAAAAGCGTAAGCCGACATCAATGGTTTTACTACTATCAGCGGTGTAGCTGTAAGTTATGGTTTGCCATTGGTTGGTTTGTGCTGGATTTGAATAGCCTTGATAACCATCTATCAACAAACGCGCCTTAAGATGGCCTTCGGTATGATACACATCCACTGAGAACTCATAAGTTTTACCCATTTCAACTGCGACTTGCTGCAAAAAATCAGTATTGCTTTGTGTGCCTGTATTAACGCTAATCGCTGCTGCTTGTGAGCCTGTGCTTACGACTGTGCTGTTGGCAGATACGTTAATACCGCTATCAATCACTGTCCACGCATCTGGGGTGTTGCCACTGTATTGTTCAAAGTTGCCATTAACCACATTAGCCATCGCGGGTAATGAGGATAATAACAAGGTGCTCAAAAGTAATTTGTTTTTATATATACCGTGTAACATAGGTGTTCCTATTTATATTTTTGCGTAATATACCTTAGAACATTAAAGTTACAAAATTGTTAAATTAAAATTTCATAAAAGGCAATAAAACCCTTTTAGGCCTATTTCGTAGGTTTTTAGATAACTTAATAACTAAATGGAATATCAAAGCAGATTCTATTCTTTTTTTATCTATGCTTAGGCGGCTATCCTGCATACTCAATTAACCTCAACAGAACTTTCTGAGTGAGGTGGCACTCATTTTAAACAATGTGAACAAGCATTGTGTTTAACGTTCAGGGTTATGAGGAAAAATTCATGTTGTTAGGTCAACTCAATGCGCTAGCAAGTCCGCTTTCGCAAGAGCAAGTACAAAAGCTACAAGGTTTAGTGGCTGAGCTTAATCCAATTCAGCAAGCCTGGGTTAGCGGCTACTTAGCTGCTAATGCTAATTCTGCAGCGCTAGGCGCACCAGCTTCAGGTGCACCTGCAACCTCGGAGGCGGCAGCACTGACCATTTTATATGGTTCACAAACAGGTAATGCTAAAGCGGTTGCGACTAAACTTAAAGAGCAAGCTGAGTCTCGCGGCTTAGCAACAAAGCTAGTTAGCATGTCAGATTACAAACCGACTGCCCTGAAAAAAGAAAAGTTTCTAACCGTGGTTGTATCGACTTACGGCGAGGGTGAGCCACCAGAAGACGCTGAAACACTGTATGAATTTTTAATTACTAAAAAAGCGCCAAAGCTTGATGGTGTCAAAGTTGCAGTATTAGGCTTAGGTGATTCTAGCTATGAATTTTTCTGCCAAACCGCTAAAGACTTTGAAGAGCGTTTAACTAAATTAGGTGCGGAGGTTATTCATCAACGCGCCGACCTAGACGTTGATTATGATGACGAAGCAGCCACTTGGATTGAGGGCGCATTAAATGCGTTTGAACCAGACTTAAAAGCCCTGCAAGATGCAACTAGCGGTCAAGTTGTATCAATGCCATTTGGCGCTCCTGCAGCAGCGGCTAGTCAGTACACAAAGCAAAATCCGTTTGCGGCAGAGCTAAGCTTAGTGCAAAAAATTACCGGTCGTGATTCAACCAAAGATGTACGCCATGTTGAAATTTCACTAGAAGGGTCAGACATTACGTATACACCTGGTGATTCACTCGGCATTTACTTTTTAAATGATGAAGCCCGTGTAGATGAGCTACTAGCGCAAACACAAATTGATCCAACTAGCCGCGTTAAACTTGGCGATGAAGAACTCAGCATACGTAATGCCTTAATTGAAAAACTAGAGCTAACACAATCCTACCCTGGGTTTGTTGAAAAGTACGCCACGGCTACAGGCACGCCTGAGCTGCTTAAACTAGTAGAAGATAAAGGCGCAATGCGCGAATACATTGAGCCTCGTCAAATCTTTGATGTGGTTGCACAAAACCCAGCTAAATTAGAAGCGCAAACACTAGTTGATTGCCTGCGTAAATTACAAGCACGTTTATATTCAATTGCCTCTAGCCAAGCTGAGGTTGAAGATGAGGTGCACTTAACTATTGCATTAGTTGAGTTTGAAGCGTTTGGCACAGAGCACTTAGGTGGTTGTTCAGGGTACTTAGCACGCCGCGCAGAAGAAGGCTGTAAAGTAAAAGTGTTCAGTGAACATAACGATAACTTCCGCTTACCAGTAAGTGATGACACACCAATTATTATGGTTGGTCCAGGTACTGGTATTGCGCCATTTCGCGCCTTTTTACAAGAACGTGATGCACGAGAAGCAACAGGTAAAAACTGGCTGTTTTTTGGTAACCCACACTTTACTCAAGACTTCTTGTACCAAGTAGAAATTCAAGGATACTTAAAGTCAGGTTTACTAAGTAAGATTGATGTAGCGTTTAGCCGTGACCAAGCAGAAAAAGTCTATGTACAAGACAAGTTACGTAAAAACTCAAAAGAAGTATTTGATTGGTTAGAAGCGGGCGCTCATTTTTATGTGTGTGGCGACGCTAACCGCATGGCAAAAGATGTACACAATGCCTTAGTTGATATTATTAGCGAAAACACCGGTAAAAGCTATGAAGACGCAGAGCAGTACTTAAAAGACTTAAGAAGCGCAAATCGCTATCAGAAAGACGTGTACTAAGTACACATTGTTTACTTTATAAAAAGTAACGCTAACAGCCGTCACTGTAACAAATTTAGGATTAAACATGAGCGAACAAGATAAAAACGTAAAGCTTTCTGATAACGAGCGTTTGAAAAGAGAAAGCAACTTTTTACGTGGCACCATAGAGCAAGATTTAAAAGACGAGATCACCGGTGGTTTTACCGCTGATAATTTTCAGTTAATTCGTTTTCACGGCATGTACCAGCAAGATGACCGCGATATACGTCCTGAACGTGCTAAACAAAAGCTAGAGCCACTGCATAATGTGATGCTACGCGCACGTATGCCTGGCGGTATTATTAAGCCAGAGCAATGGCTTGCAATTGATAAATTTGCTGGTGATAAAACCAGTTATGGCAGTATTCGTTTAACTACTCGCCAAACATTTCAGTTTCATGGTGTATTAAAACCTGAAATTAAAGGTATGCACCAATTGCTTAATAGTGTTGGAATTGATTCTATTGCCACCGCCGGTGATGTTAACCGTAATGTATTATGTACTACCAATCCGGTTGAGTCTGAGTTACATCAAGAGGCCTACGAGTGGGCGGCAAAAATTTCTGAACACTTATTACCTAAAACGAAGGCATACGCTGAAATTTGGCTCAATGGCGAAAAATCTGAAACTACAGAAGAGCCTATTTTAGGTTCAACGTATTTACCGCGTAAGTTTAAAACTACAGTGACGATCCCACCTAACAATGAGGTGGACGTACATGCTAACGATTTAAACTTTGTGGCGATTGCTGAGGATGGCAAACTCGTTGGTTTTAACGTACTTGTGGGTGGTGGTTTGGCTATGACTCATGGCGATACAGCAACCTATCCACGTAAAGCGGACGACTTTGGCTTTATTAGCCTAGAAGATACGTTAAAAATTGCTGAGCACGTGGTATCTGTTCAGCGTGATTGGGGCAACCGCTCAAATCGTAAAAATGCAAAAACTAAATACACACTCGATCGTGTTGGTACTGATGTATTCAAAGCTGAAGTTGAAAAGCGCGCAGGCGTGAACTTTGCACCAAGCCGCCCTTATGAGTTTACTCACCGAGGGGATCGTATTGGTTGGGTAGAAGGCATTGATGGTAAGCACCACTTAACCTTATTTATTCAAAGCGGTCGTATTTTAGACTACCCAGATAAGCCGCTTAAAACAGGGTGTCGCAAAATTGCAGAAATTCATCAAGGTGATTTTCGCATGACGGCAAATCAAAACTTAATTATTGCGGGTGTACCGGCCGATCAAAAAGCAGTAATTGAAGAAATAGCCCGCAATCATGGTTTGATTGACGATAAGGACACTGAGCAACGCAAAAATTCAATGGCATGTGTGGCATTGCCAACTTGCCCATTAGCTATGGCCGAAGCTGAGCGTTACTTACCGAGTTTAATTGAAAAAATAGAAGGCTTATTAGCCAAACACGGAGTGCCAAATGACAGCATTATTATGCGTGTAGTTGGTTGTCCGAATGGCTGTGGTCGTGCCATGCTAGCAGAAGCAGGCTTGGTCGGCAAAGGCCCAGGTAAGTACAACGTTTACCTTGGGGGGAATACTGAGGGTACACGTATTCCAAAGCTTTACCTTGAAAATGTTGGCGAAGAGGTTTACTTAGAAGCATTCGATAAACTCATTGGGCAATGGGTTAGTGAGCGTAATGATGGCGAATGTTTTGGTGATTTTGTTATTCGCAAAGGTATTGTTACAGAAGTAAAAGTATCCGTTACCGATTTTTACGCATAATTTAAAAGCAGCGCAAAGCGCTGGTGAGGTTTAAAGTTGACCATGAGTGAATTTAAAAACATATTACAGCTAGATAAGCAAAGCCAACAGGCTATGTTAGCTGATGCGAACGGTTTGCTGGCTGACATGAGCGCAGAGCAGCGCGTTGCATGGGCACTTGAAAATTTGCCTGACACTGCGTTTTTATCATCGAGTTTTGGTATCCAAGCTGCAGTAATGTTGCACTTAATGACTGCACAGCGCCCCGGTATACCTGTGGTATTAACAGATACTGGCTACTTATTTCCAGAAACCTATCAGTTTATAGAGCAAATGACTTCGCAGTTATCACTTAACTTAAAAGTGTATAAAGCGCAGCTGAGCCCTGCATGGCAAGAGGCTAAATTTGGAAAATTATGGGAGCTAGGTGAGGCAGGTATTAAGCAATACAACCAGCTTAATAAAGTAGAGCCAATGACACGCGCTTTAAAGGAGCTAAATGCGAGCACTTGGTTTAGTGGCCTACGTCGAGACCAATCCTCAAGCCGTGCTGAAAAGCAAGTACTAGAAATAAGCCGAGGCACGGTAAAAGTATATCCCATTATTGAATGGAATAATCGCGATGTATATCAGTATCTAACAAAGCACAATTTGCCATACCACCCATTATGGGAGCAGGGTTATGTGTCGATGGGGGATATACATACCACGCGTAAATTAGAGCCCGGCATGAGTGAAGAGGAAACCCGCTTTTTTGGCTTGAACCGTGAGTGTGGCTTACATATAGATGGAGATGGTATTTAATTATATTATTATTCAAAGCTATAAAATCAAAAAAACGCAGCCTTTGCTGCGTTTTTTGTTGTTTAATATTTGCTGAATTGGTTCTTTTTTATTATATTGGTTGTGATGATGGATTAAACACACAGCAGGAACGCTATGAAATACTTCACCTATTTAGCAATGTCAGTGATGATATTAGCTGTAGTCTTATTATTTTTTATAAAAAAGCCAAATGGCCAGCCTTGGTTAAGTACCTCTGTTATTCATAGTGAATCAGCAGAGATTAAAAATGAAATGGTAGCGCTTTCATCTGGTGCGTTAGATAGCATTACCTCAGCGATCACCACAGCGGCTAACTTTGAGACAGAAACTCCTAAGCCAATTTATAAATGGCAAGACGAGCAAGGACAATGGCATTTCTCAGATGTGCCAAATAAGAATGGTAAAAGCGAAGTGGTAAAGCTTAACCCCGCCGATATTAATGTCGTGGTTGCAGAAGATACCGCCATTTTGAGTGGCAGTGCTAAATCAGCAGTAAAGCCCTTTCCTCAGCGAGCACCAGCGATATACAACAGTGAATCAATTAATAAGCTGTTTGAAGATGCTGAAAAAGCTAAAAAGAGAATAGAGCAACGCAGTAAAGAGGTCGAAAGTTTTAGCGGCTTTTAATTTTGAGGTGTTTTTGCTGTGTATTCAAATAACGCTTTTCTGCTTCCACTAGGGTCTGTTGACCTTTCAAGGTTAAATTTGCAGCAGTCTGTTTGGTATTTAGGCAAGGCAGAGCCTATGTCGTGTGGTTATTCCCCATAAATAGGCGATAACGCAGCATCAATGCCAAACAGGCGCTGCCCGAAGGGTTCTGCCTAGGGGCGATTTACTCTTTGTTGCTCGGTTTTTACTTAGCCCACTAGGTTACAAAT
>NZ_PNDJ01000139.1:0-322 GCF_005887255.1 Pseudoalteromonas sp. S1609
CAAATCAAAGCCTCACAGCTATTTACAAGTAACGGAGAAGTTCACTGGTTAAAGTCCGGTACTGTTTATTTTAATAGTAGCGTTTTAATTTATATGTGGGTGATTAGCTCAGTTGGGAGAGCATCGCCCTTACAAGGCGAGGGTCACTGGTTCAAGTCCAGTATCACCCACCACATATAAAATCTATTATTATGTTAATAGTCATGTGTAAATTTGTAATATGGGTCGTTAGCTCAGTTGGGAGAGCATCGCCCTTACAAGGCGAGGGTCACTGGTTCAAGTCCAGTACGACCCACCATTCTTTGAATGGTGCATATTACAA
>NZ_PNDJ01000140.1:0-384 GCF_005887255.1 Pseudoalteromonas sp. S1609
AAATACCCAACGATTTGCAATGGCAAATCGTTACTTATCAGGTGTTTGATATGCCAGATACCGGTACGCCTTTTCATCGTCGTTATCAAAATTACCTGGCACTCATTACTAAGCTAAATAGTCCCCATATTAAAGCGGTTAAGCAATATCAATTTAGCGACAATCAGCAACTCAGTGATTATTTTAATCAGGTTACTAAACAAGGTGGCGAGGGCGTTATGCTTCATTTAGCAGAGTCTAAGCATACAACGGGTCGCTCTAGTGCATTGTTAAAACTCAAGCCATATTTAGATGCCGAAGCGTTAGTAATTGAACATTTACCGGGTAAAGGTAAATACACAGGAATGCTTGGCGCATTGAAAGTACAGACAAAACAGGGGCTGA
>NZ_PNDJ01000141.1:0-744 GCF_005887255.1 Pseudoalteromonas sp. S1609
AGGATCGTTACCATCCTCTGTGATTGCCATAGTGATGGGATCAAATGGGCCACCGGTCTCTTTTAAAGCGAGGGTTACATTGAAGTCACCTTTACCACCAACAACTTGCTCATTTTGTGTTTTTTCTAATGAAAATGGATGCATTTCTTTTCCTTATTTACTTTTCTCGTTAATGGCATTATTGCCGTGTTTATTACGTGATACTCCGCCAAGAATTCACGTAACGTTAAAAGTTATCTCAAACTATATTTTTTAATTACATCCAGTCTTCTGGTGGGAATGGACGAGGATCGTTACCATCCTCTGGGATTGCCATAGTGATCGGATCAAATGGGCCACCGGTCTCTTTTAAAGCGAGGGTTACATTGAAGTCACCTTTACCACCAACAACTTGCTCATTTTGTGTTTTTTCTAATGAAAATGGATGCATTTTCTTTTCCTTATTTACTTTCTCGTTAATGGCATTATTGCCGTGTTTATTACGTGATACTCCGCCAAGAATTCACGTAACGTTAAAAGTTATCTCAAACTATATTTTTTAATTACATCCAGTCTTCTGGTGGGAATGGACGAGGATCGTTACCATCCTCTGGGATTGCCATTGTAATTGGGTCTGTAGGATTGGTACCACCGCCATCCTCTGTACAACCGCCAAAATAAGTAACTTTAGAGGCTACGCCACCTACAACTTGCTCTTCTTGTGTTTTTTCTAATGAAAATGGATGCATTTTATTTTCCTTATTT
>NZ_PNDJ01000142.1:0-1141 GCF_005887255.1 Pseudoalteromonas sp. S1609
GTGCTCTGGGTATTGCATGGGGGCACCACGGTGACCAATTGAAAAATCAGTACGATAAAAAGGGCCTTCTTTACACGATTCTAATTGTGTTTTTAGTGCGCTGTCAGCCATATCGTCAATTAAGTAGTCGGGGCGAGTACCTAGTTGCGTATTGGTGCCTTGTGCCACTTCAACAATAACCGGGGTAGGTACTTTAACAATTTCAACGTCAGTGTTGGTAACAACCACTTCTTTTTCGACTATTTTTACATCGTCATCACAGCCAGCGAGTGAGCTTAATAATAAAAAAGTTGTTAGAAAAGGTATGCGCTTCATTATTTGTCCTTAAAAATAAAAGTGGACGCTACCTTACTAATTATTAATGACAATTTCACTACAGAGTGATTAATTTGCTGATTTAACCATTATTTGGTTTACCACCAAGGCAAACAGCATCACTCCCGCGCCAATAGTTAATCTAAGTAGGTCTGCGTCTCTATTCCAAATAAGCACATTAACAATTATACCGGCAGGAATAAGCAAGTTGTTCATCACCGCCAGCGCGCCAACATTAACAAGCGTCGCGCCTTTATTCCACATAAAGTAGCCTAAACCGGAGGCCACAATGCCTAAATAAATCAGTATGCCCCATTGAGTTGAGGTACTTGGTAATTTGTTAAGATCACCAAATAAGGCGTAACAGGCGCTTGCAACAATTAGTGCGCCAATAAAAAACCAACCAAATACGGTTTTATCATCGAGTTGTTTATTAAGCATTAATCGTTTATAGGTTACTTGGCCGATAGCAAAACTAATATTAGCGCCTTGAACCAGTAGTAATCCGACTAAAAAGTTACTGTCTAAGTTTTCATAACGAATGGTAATAGCCCCTAACACGGCAATAAACGCGACGATAAAAAACTGCGGATTAAACTGTTTATTTAGCGCATCGTTCAAAAGCGTAATGTAAAGCGGGGTCATTACAGTAAATAACAGCACTTCTGGCACACTTAAAAACAAAAATGAGTGGTAATAAAAGCCATACATAACCCCCAGTTGCAGTGCGCCTATCAGCATGAGTTTAAACGCAAGTGGGGTAGGGATTTTCTTTAAAAAAGGCAAAAATACTAACGCTGCTAAAGCCACACGAATTAGCACACTA
>NZ_PNDJ01000143.1:0-347 GCF_005887255.1 Pseudoalteromonas sp. S1609
GCCGCGGCCCCCCCTGCTCAAGGCGAAGAGCCTGATATCGAAAGTTTAGTAGAAGAAGCCGACGAGTTTGATATTGACGACCTACTTGATGCTGAGCAACCGGACGCTGAGGCTCAAAGCGAAGAGCCTGATATCGACAGTTTAGTAGAAGAAGACGACGAAGTTGATATTGATGAATTGCTCGATGCGCAGCAACCGGATACTGAAACTGCAACGCAAGAGCCAGACATCGACAGCTTAGTTGAAGGATATGATGAAGTTGATATTGATGAATTGCTCGATGCTGAGCAACCAACTACTGAAGCTCAAACTGAAGAGTCAGACATCGACAGCTTAGTTGAAGAAGA
>NZ_PNDJ01000144.1:0-404 GCF_005887255.1 Pseudoalteromonas sp. S1609
CCTTTCACCGCTTCATTTAGTCTTACAGGCTACGAAGTTCCCTCAACTACTCCCTTTCTTTATACTTCAAGATCAGGTTCTGATTTAAGCTCTGGTTCTGCTTCAAGTTCAGGCTCTGCTGCAATTTCTGGCTCAGCTGCAACCTCTGGCTCAGCAAAAGATAAAGCGATAGATTCTACATCTTCACTATTTAACTCTTCTTGCGCGTCAGTTAAATCTTCAATTGAGTCCGCCAATGCATGATCTATTTCAGAATCATGAACATCACTTTCAGGTTGTTCAGTATCTAGTACATCGTCAATATCTACTTCGTCTTCATCAACTAAGCTGTCGATATCTGGCTCTTCAGTTTGAGCTTCAGTAGTTGGTTGCTCAGCATCAAGCAATTGGTCAATATCAACTTC
>NZ_PNDJ01000145.1:0-285 GCF_005887255.1 Pseudoalteromonas sp. S1609
AGAAATTGCAGCAGAGCCTGAACTTGAAGCAGAACCAGAGCTTAAATCAGAACCTGAACTTGATGTTGGATCAGAAGGTGATTTTACCGATACGTCTTCTAATTTACCCGATCCAGAAGACGCGCTAGGTGAGTACAACGATGAAAACCTTGATAGCGTTGATGATTTACTGAGTGAGTTAGAACAAACAAGTGATGATTATGTAGAAGCACCTGATTGGTCAGTCGATGGCTTAGACGAGCAACCTGAACCAGAAGCTGAGCTTGAACTTGAAGTAGAGCCAGA
>NZ_PNDJ01000146.1:0-293 GCF_005887255.1 Pseudoalteromonas sp. S1609
TGGTCGCTCTTAATGATTAGTCACTTCTATTTATACTTTGTGTGTAAATAGGTTTAAAACATAAAGGAAATTAAGCATGGCTTTATCAATTCAATCAAATATGGCTTCAATGTCAATTCAAAACCAGCTTGGTCGTAGCAACAACGATTTATCAACAGCGCTTGAGCGTTTAGGGTCTGGTTTTAAAATTAACTCTGCAAAAGATGACGCAGCGGGTCTACAAATCGCATCACGCTTAAACGCACAAGTACGCGGCCAAGAAGCAGCGCTTTATAATTCAAATAATGCAATGT
>NZ_PNDJ01000147.1:0-780 GCF_005887255.1 Pseudoalteromonas sp. S1609
TAACTAATAAGAATCAGCATGGACCAAAAAATACAATCTCTTCCAGCTAAGAAAAACATAGCCCTTGTTGCACATGATGGAAAAAAAGCCGCGTTAAAATTATGGTGTGAAAAACACACTCCAATGCTAAGTAAACATAAGCTATACGGCACTGGTACAACCGGACATTTAATAGAAAAAACCACCGGTTTGAATGTCGTACAATTACTCAGTGGACCTATGGGGGGTGATCAGCAGCTTGGTGCTAAAATAGCGGAACATGAAATTCATGTATTAATCTTTTTTTGGGATCCTCTGGCATCTCAGCCGCACGACCCCGATGTAAAAGCATTGCTTCGTTTAGCCGCGGTGTGGAACATTCCTGTTGCTTGTAATGAAGTAAGCGCTGATATGTTACTAAGTTCTCCCCTTATGGACAGCGAATTTGAGCGTTCTTTGCCAGATTACGAAAAGTACCTCGCAACCCGACAAATCTCTTTATAACAGCTTATTTATAAAGCATACTCGCCCATTTAGTCAGACCAGCGGTGACACTGCCAAAGTGATCACCATTAACCATTTTAATGTCGCCTAAGTGGGTTTTTAAAGCCGCTTTGATCAGTGGTGATTGCGCACTACCACCCGTTAAATAAATTACATCTGGGGTAGTGTTTGCATCTGCAATGGCCTGTTTTGCTAATGTCACTATTTGGCTAATACTATCGTCAACGGCTAATGCTAATTCATTAATAGAAATATCTTTATCAAGTGATGAATCTAGAAATGTTAAATCACAATTAA
>NZ_PNDJ01000015.1:0-400 GCF_005887255.1 Pseudoalteromonas sp. S1609
TGCAGAGCCACTTCTAGAAAAGAAATGGTGGCTAAGACGGGATTTGAACCTGTGACCCCATCATTATGAGTGATGTGCTCTAACCAGCTGAGCTACTTAGCCATTGTTGGCTGGGATACCAGGATTTGAACCTGGGAATGCCAGGATCAAAACCTGGTGCCTTACCGCTTGGCGATATCCCAACTATAAATTTGGATGAGTTTTAATTCTAGTTAAGAATATGGTGCGGAAGGAGAGACTTGAACTCTCACATCCTAAGATACTGGAACCTAAATCCAGCGCGTCTACCAATTCCGCCACTCCCGCATTATCACTTTGAATTAATCAAAGAAATGGTAGTTATTTTAAACTCTTCATTGAGTTGCAATTTAACTCTTGCAGAGCCACTTCTAGAGATGAA
>NZ_PNDJ01000148.1:0-256 GCF_005887255.1 Pseudoalteromonas sp. S1609
AAGGCCAATCAATCACCCACTCAACCAAACCATGTTTAAGCGGGTTAACATGCACATAATTTACGTGGTGCCAATAATCACGTTCATCAACAATAGTATGCTCCCAAAAACGGCGTTGCCAAATCCCTCGTTCATTTTTATTAACGCGTGCAAGTGGTAAATGTTCGTTTTTAGGCAAGCCTTTAGAAAAACGTTTTTTAATTTCGCGCCAACGGCCAGAATAATCGCTATCACCTTTGGGTAAAGTTAACACTGC
>NZ_PNDJ01000149.1:0-337 GCF_005887255.1 Pseudoalteromonas sp. S1609
GCGGGCCAAAAAAAGCCAGCTGAAAAGTTGCAGATGACAAGCTAGGGTCTACAAATTGTGGGATAAAAGCAATAAAAAACAAAGCTACCTTAGGGTTGAGTACTTCGGTCATCATCGCTTGAAACATCACGTTTTTGTTTTTACTAGTTGTAACATGAGGCTTATCGTCTTGCTCGCAAATGGGGGGCTTAAAGGTGCCTTTAAGCATCATAAACCCTAAATAACATAAATAGGCTGCACCTGCATATTGTACGCTGGCATAGGCTGTTTCAGAGGCTTTTAAAATAGCGCTTAAACCGACAACCGCAAAAAATGTATGTACTACGCCACCTAACGC
>NZ_PNDJ01000150.1:0-304 GCF_005887255.1 Pseudoalteromonas sp. S1609
GTTTGCTGAGCCTGTGAATAGTAATCACCACAGGCAATTAGCACTGTAGTTAAAACTCTTTACCAAGCGGGCAATATGCCCGCTTTTTATTTTTCTATATGCTTGATAACATTAACTACCAACCTCTTTTGAATCAAGTGCAATGATCAATCCTGACTTTTTACTCTCATTTTTACTCGCCAGCTTTTTAATGGCCGTTGCGCCTGGACCATCAAACGCGTTTTTAATGGCGCAAACTTTTGCAAATGGGCGAAAAGCAGGTATGCGGAGTGCTTTTGGCTTTGCGTTAGGTGGCGTAGTACAT
>NZ_PNDJ01000151.1:0-426 GCF_005887255.1 Pseudoalteromonas sp. S1609
AAATAATTTTAAAGGAAGAATAAAATGATTGAATTAAAAAAACATGAATTAGAGCAAGTAGATGGCGGTCTTGTACCTTTAGTTGTAGGTGCTGGCTTCGCGGTAGGCATGGCTCTGGCTTACATGACACGTAAATAAGAAGGAAAAAATTATGAATGTATTAAATCAGCATGAAATCAATGAAGTAAACGGTGGGCTAGTACCTTTGTTCCTAGGAGGTGTTGCGATCGGTCTCACAGTTGGTTCTCGAATCTGGCCTTAATAGTTTAAAGGAAAATAGAATGATTGAATTAAAAAAACATGAATTAGAGCAAGTAGATGGTGGTCTTGTACCTTTAGTTGTAGGTGCTGGCTTCGCTGTAGGTATGGCATTAGCTTACATGACACGTAAATATTTTAGGCGAAGGGCTTTGGTTTTTTTTTACA
>NZ_PNDJ01000152.1:0-292 GCF_005887255.1 Pseudoalteromonas sp. S1609
ATAGAGCCTTTATCTCCAAATTGTTCAATAAAGTAAATTAAGCTATCGCCAATGCCGTAAATCGCAGGGTACGGTAAGTCTTTATTAGCTGCATCAGTAGCTGGCTTAGCGCCGCGCTCAACCGCTGCTTCAAACGCTGCTTGAGCGTTCTCTACACGCCAGCCCATAGAACAAATTGCTGGGCCGTGGTTTTTAGCAAACTCAGCTGAAAAGCCGTCGCGTTCATTATTTAGTAAAAAATGAATATCGTTTTGGTTGTAATAAACAATGTCTTTACCTTTGAATTTTTTTA
>NZ_PNDJ01000153.1:0-400 GCF_005887255.1 Pseudoalteromonas sp. S1609
TCAATTAATATTTAATAAAAATACAGATTTAAATTTTATAGAACTTAAGGGGAAATGGTCGGCGATGCAGGATTTGAACCTGCGACCCCTTGGACCCAAACCAAGTGCGCTACCAAACTGCGCTAATCGCCGATATTCTTTTTTGTAAATTGGGGTGACTGATGGGGCTCGAACCCACGACAACCGGAATCACAATCCGGGGCTCTACCAACTGAGCTACAATCACCACGGCATTACAGTGTTTTCAAAATGGCGCACCCAGAAGGATTCGAACCTTCGACCGACGCCTTAGAAGGGCGTTGCTCTATCCAGCTGAGCTATGGGCGCATCGAAAACTTCATAGTTCACTAGTAAGTTAAATTATTATGAGTAAACATAAAAATGGTCGGCGATGCAGGAT
>NZ_PNDJ01000154.1:0-302 GCF_005887255.1 Pseudoalteromonas sp. S1609
TAATATTACCGCGTTGCTGTTTAGGAATAACTTTGCCCAGCACATCTTTTGCAGCGACAGAGTTAAACCCTCTAGCAAGGCTAAATAAAATTAATAAGCCAATAATGGCGTAGCCTGCTTGTGCGCCTTTGAGGGTAAACGCCACCGCAACCATGGCTAAAATGCATCCTGCTTGCATCACTGCACCTATTACCCATACCCATTTACGAACGGGGAGTTTGCGAATAACGTTAGCAATAGCAAGTTGGGGCAGCAATGAACCCGATTCTCTGATTGGTACTAACCAAGTAATAAAACTCGCT
>NZ_PNDJ01000155.1:0-327 GCF_005887255.1 Pseudoalteromonas sp. S1609
GGTGAATACCCGGCAGGCGTCAATCGCCAAGGTAATTAGCAACCGCTGGAGTAACGTGGCGGTTTAAGGAAACACCGCGCCGAGGAGCATCATCACGTAGTCGGGTATTAATTGTGCTCGGATCATTACGCAGTACAGCGGCAAGTTAACGCCAGCTCAAATCGTTTTTATAATAAAGGGCGGTCCGCTTGATTAACTAAGCGACAATTTCACGCAGAGATAGCTAAACTTAACCAATTTTGCGGGCTTGTATGAGTACTATGCACACCAGTGATTTAAGCAAAGCTTTAGGATCGGCATACACACTGACTACAGGTACACTAACTG
>NZ_PNDJ01000156.1:0-424 GCF_005887255.1 Pseudoalteromonas sp. S1609
TGATTTTTCACAGCCATAATAGTGCTGATAATAATGCACTAATAAAGACTTTGCCTGCTCAGGTAGTGCGTTTGACACACTCACCGCACCAAATAAGTAACGGTATTGAGGGTAGCGATTTATAAAAGCGCCAATACCATACCATAAGTAGTCGAGACTTTTTCTGCCCCAATATTTAGGTTGTACAAAGCTTCGGCCTAGCTCTATGCCTTGTTTAAAATAAGGATTCATATCTTGGGTATAATTAAATAGGCTATCGGTATAAAGCCCACTTTGTGAGTGTTGTTCAATCACATCCTGTGCACAAGCTAATCGGTAAGCACCCACCAACTCTAGTGCATGTTCATCCCACAATACTAAGTGCTGATAGTGCATATCGTATTTATCTATGTCTCGGCGGTTTCCACTACCTTCACCTACAGCC
>NZ_PNDJ01000157.1:0-245 GCF_005887255.1 Pseudoalteromonas sp. S1609
CATTTTTTACGCCACGCAAACGGTTTATTACACACAGGGCATATTTTTTCAGGTAGGGTTAGTTTTTTATGTGCCATAGCTATTTGCCTGACTGCTTTTTGGATTTACGTACCGAGGGAGTGATGGCTACATGTTTTTTTAGTATGGCATGAATAGCACGTTTAACATCGCTACGCTCTCGGTATTGCCACAATCGCTCGCGTGCCTCTTTAGATGCTCGAGTTAAATCAAGCATCGGCTCTGGG
>NZ_PNDJ01000158.1:0-622 GCF_005887255.1 Pseudoalteromonas sp. S1609
ATCAAGCGTTGCTGCTAGTAAACGTGCGTTATTGAGCGCATCGAGCAAATCAGCTTCAACGACATGCTCACCTCGGGCCACATTAATTAACACGGCGTGCTCAGGAAGTTGCTTAAGCAACTGTTGATTAATAATACCTTTGGTATTGCTAGTAAGTGGCAATAGACAGATTAAATAATCTGTATTCACTAACATATCATTTAAGCCCTGATCACCATGGTAAAGTGCTGCTATCGTTGATGTTTTAGGGCTTCGGCTCCAAGCATTAACTTTAAAGCCATTATTAGCCAACCTTTGGGCGCATGCTTGGCCTAATTCGCCAAACCCTAAAATACTGACTCGATCGTGCCTATACGCTCTTTTGGGCTTCCATTCACTTTGCTGTTGTTTTAAGAAATATTCTTTTAATCGCAATTTTTGCGCTAATACATGAGTAAGTACATATTCAGCCATGTCGTTGGCTAACTGTTTATCGACAATCCGCACCACTTCAACATGTGCAGGTAGTAAACTTAAATCGATACTATCAACCCCAGCACCAAACGATGACACCGCTTTCAAATTTAATAACTTTGGCCATAAAGACGCGGGCGCATTCCAAGCCAGTACAAATTCCACACCT
>NZ_PNDJ01000159.1:0-403 GCF_005887255.1 Pseudoalteromonas sp. S1609
GCCTCAGTATCAATATCCATGATAGATACCATAGCGTGTAGGCCCCATTTCTCATCAATCTTGTAGTTAGCACCTACTTGAGCAACAAAACCAAATGAATCATCTAGTTTTACTTCCACGTCGTCAGTATTTAAAGTTGCTTTAAGTGCTGCAGAAGGCTGCTCGTCAAAGAACGTCGTATAGTTAATACCTACACCAACAAATGGACGAAGTGCGTAGCTGCTGTCTAAAAAGTGGTATTGTGCAACCAGTGATGGTGGTAAGTGTTTAATGTCGGCAATTTTATTACCAGCCAAACCGCCTGTACCTTCTACATCATGAGAGAATGGCGTTGCTGCAATAAGCTCTAACATCCATTGGTCGTTAAATGCATAATCTACAGTAATACCTAACTGAGTATTTG
>NZ_PNDJ01000160.1:0-337 GCF_005887255.1 Pseudoalteromonas sp. S1609
AATTGGCGATAGCTTAATTTACTTTATTGAACAATTTGGAGATAAAGGCTCTATTTACGATAATGATTTCGAAGATCTGAGCGAGCCAAACAAAGTAGAGAGTAAAGGCTTCTTACGTATCGACCACCTAACCAACAACGTATATAAAGGTACTATGGAAACATGGGCTAACTTTTACAAAGACGTGTTTGGTTTTACCGAAGTGCGTTACTTTGATATTAAGGGCCAGAAAACAGCCCTGCTTTCATATGCATTAAAATCACCATGTGGCACCTTCTCTATTCCAATCAATGAAGGTAAAGGCAACGACAATAACCAAATTGATGAATACCTAGGT
>NZ_PNDJ01000161.1:0-388 GCF_005887255.1 Pseudoalteromonas sp. S1609
TATTTGCTTATAAAACGCCGCGGCGTTCTTGATCTCGCTCGATTGATTCGAATAGCGCTTGGAAGTTACCTTCACCAAAGCCGCCATCATCAACTCGTTGAATCATTTCAATGAAGATAGGACCAAATAAGTTTTTAGAGAAAATTTGCAGTAAATAGCAATCTTCGCTTTGGCTATCAACAAGGATTTGATGTTCACGGATTTTTTCTTTGTCTTCTTTAACCCATGGAACACGGTCAAAAATAGTATCGTAGTACTCTGGAATAATATCTAAAGTAGCGATAGTCGATTTATCAAGCTTATCTAGTGAGCTTACTAAGTCGTCAGTTAAGAACGCTAAATGCTGCACACCTGGGCCATTGTATTCACCTAGGTATTCATCAATTTG
>NZ_PNDJ01000162.1:0-397 GCF_005887255.1 Pseudoalteromonas sp. S1609
GGCAGCCCATTACGCAGCTGAAGGCTTAAAAGTAGCTCCTTACTGGCTGGTTACAACGTATTTCTTACATACAGTGGGTGAACTTTGTTTAAGCCCAGTTGCATTGAGTGCGGTAAGTAAATTATCTCCTCGTCGCTATACGGGTCAAATGATGGGTGTATTTGTACTTACATACTCAATTGGTAACGTAATTTCAGGCTTACTTGCTGGTAACTTTGATCCTAACAATGTTGCAGAAATTCCTAACCTTTACTTACAAATTGCATTATTTAGTATCGGTGTAGGTATCATCTTAGTACTGATGAGCTTCAAAGCTAAGGTATGGGAAAAACAAGGTTTAGAGCAAACCTCACCAGCCCAATAATTTAAATTAATCACAACGCGTAATTATGCGCTT
>NZ_PNDJ01000163.1:0-437 GCF_005887255.1 Pseudoalteromonas sp. S1609
GGATTTTAAAGAGGTGATTAATGGTTTAGCCAAACAGGCAGGCTAAACCATTATAAACTAATGTAGCTAGCTTTTAGCAGCAGGCTGCTTATTTACAAACGAAAGCCCACTGTCTTCATTATCAACAATGGCTTTTACATCGTGAACCGGTTTTGGCTTATCTTTAGTATGTTCAATGACTTCTTTTTCAAAGCGCTGCTTTAAACTACCTTCAATAATAGCACCGGCCTCTATGCTTAGGGTGTCGTGAAAAATATCGCCAAGTACATGGGCATTATTTTCAATTTTTACTTCACTTGCATTTAAAGAGCCTATAATTTTACCTTTAACAACAACACTACTTGCCTCAACAACGCCTTCAACAACACCTGAGGTGCCTATTACTAAATGTTCGGCTTTAATGTCACCGTCGATTCGTCCGTCGAGCTGCACTTCGC
>NZ_PNDJ01000164.1:0-380 GCF_005887255.1 Pseudoalteromonas sp. S1609
TACGGTATGCGAGCTATGCTCGTATTATTTATGACAGCAAGTTTACAACAAGAAGGCTTAGGATTTACCGTTGCTTCTGCTGCTGCAATTTATGGCTTATACACAGGTTCAGTGTACTTTTTAGGTTTACCTGGTGGCTGGCTAGCAGATAGATTATTTGGTGGTCAAAAAGCAGTATGGTACGGCGGTATCATCATCATGTGTGGCCACATTATTTTAGCCGTTCCGCATGAATATTCTTTTTTCATTGGTTTAATCTTTGTCGCAACGGGTACTGGTTTACTTAAACCTAATATCAGTGCCATGGTTGGTCAGCTTTATACTGACGAAGATGAACGCCGTGACGGTGGTTACGCTATTTACTACATGGGTATTAACTA
>NZ_PNDJ01000165.1:0-277 GCF_005887255.1 Pseudoalteromonas sp. S1609
TTAAATTAGCAATGTATTCAGCAACCCCTTCCGACCACCAAACAACATCTTCTGTAGGAGAGTTAAAGTCGCCATACAGATCAAATCTCCCATCGAGATAGTGCACATATTCGTGCTCTAAATTCCAAACGAAATGCTCTGCATTTGCATAATTTGCTTCATAAGCAATAAAGTTTGCTTGGTTGCCAACAACGGATGGATCCCCTTCTAAATACATGCCACCATTATTGGTATTAAAACCAAAATTCACCCCCGCATATTTACCGTAATCGTCGCT
>NZ_PNDJ01000166.1:0-319 GCF_005887255.1 Pseudoalteromonas sp. S1609
CATCCATTTTACCCTCAAGGGTTAAAAACTCTGCCAAGCTAATATCGCTGGTACAACATTTAGCTGAAGCAGGCGTGCCACTGTTAGAGTTTGCTGGAGTAAATGGCTCACTGCATTTAGCCGCAAGTTCTGGAATAGCTAAAATGTTAGTGGTGGTGTGCAAGTCGCACTGAGAATGGCGGCATACTAGCTCTTTATCATTTGTAAAGGTTACATCGCATTCGACAATACCGGCGCCCATACGAGCAGCCGCTATGTAAGACTCTTTTGTGTGCTCTGGGTATTGCATGGGGGCACCACGGTGACCAATTGAAAAAAC
>NZ_PNDJ01000167.1:0-217 GCF_005887255.1 Pseudoalteromonas sp. S1609
GGTGGCAAAGAAAAAATAACTTTAAGCAACGGCGAACAACGTAGCTTCTTGGAAGACGGCGACAACGTTATAATGCGTGGCTGGTGTGAAAAAGAAGGCTTTGCACGAATTGGCTTTGGCTCAGTGGATAGCACCATACTACCAGCAAAATAATACATAAAATCAATAAACTAATAAGAAAGGGTTGCTGAATAAGCCGCCCTTTTTTATTAATTAA